>JAGVDA010000473.1 GCA_020058975.1 Thermosynechococcus sp. WC_1
TGTGACCATGAGGTGCGGCTACGGTACTGTATTTAGAATTATGCCGAAGTTTGGTCAAAAGTCCGATAAAGCCGCGTGTGCCGCATTGTAAAAAGACCCCAAGCGTCTCACCAATCGGGAACCCGTGGCAGTTTACAAAGTCAAACAACAGGGGAGATTGCGCCCCAACTCAATCCGGTACGCTAAATCTGTACGTCTAGCATATCTAACTCGTTCTTACCTCTGAGCAACAATGGCCTTAAGACCTAAACCCTGGAAGCCTCTGACCCGCATAAGCTTATCCATTGGGATGCTGCTGTTACTCATTGCACCTGTCGCGCCCAGTCAAGCCGTTCTTAAAGACAGTCCCAAAGCCCTAGTAGATCAAGCATGGCAAATTGTTCAGCATAACTATGTAGATCGCAGCTTTAACAAACAAGACTGGACTGCCGTCAGGTCGCGTTTGCTTCAGCCTACCTACACTTCTACCGCTGCTGCCTACAGCGCCATCGAAACCATGATGGAAAGCCTCGGCGACCCCTATACCCGATTTTTAACCCCAGCAGCCCTCAAAGACCTTACCCAAAATGTCTCTGGTGATTTTGTAGGCGTAGGGCTAACCGTCAGCTTAGACCCCGCCACCCGTGAATGGGTGGTCGAAAAGGCATTTACAGAGTCACCCGCTGCGATCGCCGGACTCAAACCTCAAGATGTCGTCGTTAGTCTCAACGGAAAACCCACCCCCACCATTGATCCTGCTAAAGCGGGGCCTTATCTTGTGGGGAGTGTGGGCAGCAAAATTGCGGTTCAAGTGCGTCGCGGTAAAGAGAACCTTTCCTATACCCTTGTGCGAGAACACATCAATCTCAACCCGCTCACCTACCAAACCATTGCATCTAAAGCCGGAAAGATCGGCTATATTCGTTTGCCCATCTTTACGACAAAATCCTCCGATTCTATGCAAGCTGCCATCAAAACCCTAGAGTCTCAGCAGGTGGCAGGGTATCTGCTCGATCTGCGCGGCAATCCAGGTGGGGTGCTAGATGCAGGGATTGCGATCACCCGTATGTGGCTTTCTCAAGGCACTATTTTATCGGTGCAAGAACGCGACAACCCACAAGAAATAGTGAAGGCCAATAGCGCTGCTTTAACCAATAAGCCCCTAGTGGTACTGGTCGATCATCAGTCTGCCAGTGCCAGCGAGGTTTTGTCTGCCGCCCTTCAAGACAACAAACGAGCCGTATTGGTGGGCACCACAACCTTTGGCAAAGGTCTAGTGCAGTCCTTTGAGCCGCTCAACGATAATTCAGGCGTTTTGGTCACAATTGCTAAATACTTTACGCCCAATGGTCAAAATATCCACAAGGCTGGCATTAAGCCGAATGTTGCGGTAGAGGCAAAGGCGGAGCAGCCGTCTGTGAGTGAGGGCGATCGCCAGTATCAAACCGCCTTAGAAGTCTTATCGCAAAACATTCGGCAGTCTGCTTCTGCCCCTTCAAAGTAAAAAGCCAGCCCCATCACGAGCCGGCTTTGTCAAATAAAAGTCAAGTTGTATTTTTCAAGTGGAGGAAGCCTGCCTGCGCGTTCCCCAACGGTTTAGCGGCTTTATAATTCCTTCACATTTTCATCATAGTGTAACGAGGGACACAAAAGTTAATTCATAAAACTTTACATTCAAAAGATAGAGATTCAATAAATTGACCTAATCAATCGACAGGCTGAAAACTAATCTTGCGATCTGCCACCCCACACATTTTGAATCGCAACTGATAAAAATCTCTATTGTCATAGGTCAGAGGTGTGCTACTATATTAATTCTGGATGGGCTTGTAGCTCAGTGGACTAGAGCACGTGGCTACGGACCACGGTGTCGGGGGTTCGAATCCCTCCTAGCCCGTTTTCCATCCTTTAATTCATGATTCACGCGAAGTCTGCGTTTTACAGTGGTTTTTTAACCCAGTTAAAGCGCAGACTTTTGCTATTTCTAGATCATTAGACCTCTTGCATCAATCCTACTCCCCTCGCCCGTTCTGGGAGAGGGGCTGGGGGAGAGGGTCATATTCGTGCAAGAGGTCTATTGCTTCTCAATCCTGATATTCTCCAGTGAATGACCATTTCGCAAACTAGGGCTTTTTATTGTGGCAACATTCCGCTGTCGAGATCAAACCTTTGAGAATATTGAAGCCATTATTTTTGACAAAGACGGCACCCTTGCCAACGTTGAGGTTTATCTCAAAAGCCTAGGCCAAAAACGGGCGCGGCTTGTCGATGCAAAAATCCCAGGGGTGCAAGAGCCGCTGCTGCTGGCCTTTGGCTTAGAACCGTCAGGCATTAATCCAGCAGGGCTGTTAGCCGTGGGGAGCCGTCGTGAAAACGAAATTGCTGCTGCCGCCTACGTCAGCGAAACGGGTCGAGATTGGGCAGAAGCACTCCAGATTGCGGTAGGGGCATTTCAAGAAGCCGATAGCTACCTAAAACCCAAGGCTGTTCATACGCCGCTGTTTGCTGATATTGGAGATTGGGTCGCACAGTTTGCCCAGGCTGGGCTAAAGCTGGGGATTTTATCTGCCGACACCACCGCATCGGTAAAGGAATTTATAGATACCTATCAGCTCTCTTCTAGTATCTCGGCCTATCAGGGCGTAGATGGCAGCAGCAGCGAGTTCAGTAAACCAGACCCTAGATTTTACGAAGCGATTTGTCACCAGCTCAATGTATCTCCAGCCAACACCCTAATGGTGGGTGACTCTACCCTCGATATGATGATGGCTCGCGCGGCTCATAGCGCGGGTTGCATTGGCGTAAGCTGGGGCTGGCAGACTAAGGTGGCGATCGCCCAGGCAAATTGCGTGATTGATCGCATCAGTGAGTTGGAATTTCCAAGTCACTAGGGTACGGCTCTTTGAGAGCGACGATATTAA
>JAGVDA010000042.1 GCA_020058975.1 Thermosynechococcus sp. WC_1
AAATGCCAAATTGTTGCGATGTCGGGTAAAGGCAATGCCACCGACAAGCTGACTGTTATGGACGATCGGCCCAATCATCACATGTCCATGATCGGCACGGGGGCAAATCGTTTGCCAAACTCCAGGCGATAAGATTACTTCCTCATGCACGGGGGCGTGACGTTCCACCAGGTAGCGGAGGACTGGATTATAGTCGAGCGACAGTGCTAATCGGATGAAGCCAGGAGTATTGGCATCAATGGACGGAAATTCATCCAGAAAACTTAGTCCCCAACGGGTCGCGGCAAAGTATTCGCCGACCTGAGCCATGACGGGCTGACGCAGTTCTGACTCAGCTTGGGCTTGGGCGATCGCTTGAAACAAAGACTGCAAAGAAGTTTCCATAATTTCTGCTCTTGCTATTCCGGCAAAGTGTACCCGAACGAGGTCTATGAACGTGAGTCGGCTGCTCTTAATCTAAAAGCATTGCAAATTAAGGAACCACCCATGAATCATTATGCTCATCCTGAAGTCTTAGTCGATCCCCAATGGCTTGCCGATCACTTAGACGATCCGAGCCTTCGAGTAATAGAAGTTGATATGAATCCAGACCTCTACCAAGATAAGCACATTCCGGGGGCAGTGTTTTGGAATGTGTTGAGCGACCTTTTTCAACCGAATCTTCGGATGAACTTCGACCCGACCGCGATCGGAAATTTGCTATCTCGATCGGGCATTAATCAAGACACTACAATTGTCGCCTATGGTAGCTATCCTGGCACTGGAGCCTGGATTTTCTGGTTTTTAAAGATGATTGGACATTCAGATGTGAGAGTGCTCAATGGCGGGCATCAAAAGTGGATGGAGGAAGGTCGTCCGGTTACAGCAGAGTTCTCAACCTTTACATCGACCCAATATTTGCCTAAACCATTGGATACAAGTTTGCAAGTTTTGTCAGCCGAGGTTCAAGCGGCGATCGCTAATCCCGATCAAGTATTGGTAGATGTACGCACACTTGCCGAATATCAGGGTGATGTATACCTGATGAAACCACCAGAAGCAGCAGAACGCGCTGGACATATTCCAAGTGCAATTCATCTCGAACACACTCTGACCCTAAATGATGATGGAACTTTTAAATCATTTGATGAATTACAGGCACTGTTTACTAGCAAAGGTATTACCCCAGACAAAGAAGTATTTCCTTATTGTGCAGTGGGGGGACGATCGGCGTACAGCTGGTTTGTCTTGAAATATTTGCTAGGCTATCCCCATGTTCGGAACTATGATGGTTCATGGAACGAATGGAGTCATTTACCCAACGTTGCGATCGAAAAATAGCCTAAACCTCCCACATATTACGCCGTATAACAACGCCCATGCACACCGACCGCTGAAAACTGATCGGTTATGATGCAGAGGTCATCTGCGGCGGGTGATGGGCAACGTTATGCAGCTTTAGCGTTTGGCAAAGACACAATCTAGAACTTACTGAGGCGTAGCGATCGCTCTGATGGTACGAGGAGCAGAACGATCGCGCTTCGATCGAGTAATTGTGTAGCTTAGCCTCAAACGTTCATAAACCCGCCATCAACAACGAGATCTGCTGCTGTCATGTACGATGACTCATCACTGGCAAGAAAAACGACCCCAGCCGCAATCTCTCCCGGTTTTCCAAATCGCCCTAACGGAGCAGATTGCTTAACATAGTCACCAAAGCTGTTGAGTGCTTCTGGTGGCAGCCCCATTTTGCTCTGAAAATTCGTGGGCACAAAGCCAGGGCTGATTGCATTAACCCGTATCTGACGGGATGCTAGTTCGGCAGCCAACGTTCGAGCCAGCGATCGCACCGCCGCCTTTGTGGCAAAGTACACACTTCCCATTGCCGCACCCTTCTCATTTACGGCTGATGCGTTTAAGATGACGCTCGCTCTTTCATTCAGGAGTTCAGCCAGTTTCTGCACTGTGAAGAATACACCTTTGACATTGACATCAAACTGGTTATCATAAAATACTTCATCAATGGCATCTAGGGGTGCGAACAGCCCGATACCAGCATTGGCAAACAGAATGTCCAGCCCACCAAATTCTGCTTTCACCCGTGCTGCCAGTGATTCCAGATCGGACAGGGAGCGAACATCCGCTCGAACCGGAATCACCGCTTCACCCAGTTCCTTCACAGCGGCTTGCAAACGCTCGTCATTCTGCCCAGTAATCATAACTCGCGCTCCTTGTGCAACAAACTGTTTGGCAGTTTCAAATCCAATTCCAGTGGTGCCTCCGGTGATGAGGGCTGTTTTATTTGTTAATCGTGACATCGTGATTCCTCGCTTGTTAGTTTAGTGGCGATAAACTTAGACCGCTTGGTCTAGGTTGGGGCAAAAAAATTTAGACGGTTTTGAACAATGCTAGTGTTGCTTCTACAGTGCTACGTAAAAGCGTTTCATCTTCCAAGACTCGACCAATTAAAGCCATGCCTTGTGTTGTACATAGCAGTAGACGCGCAAGGTTGCGGGAACTAACTGCCGTGTGGATCTCACCTGCTTTTTGAGCACGATCGATCGTAATGCAAAACGCATCTTCCATTGCCTGGAGGTGGTAACGCAAAATTGATGCAACTTCCACCTCATCGGTATCAAAATCAGCAATATTAGTGCCTAACATACAGCCTTGACTTCCGGGTAACGAATGTCGTTGCTGCAAGTGTTGCAGGACTTGCTCCAGGTTTTCCAAAGGCGAATCCGGAGCTAAAAGCCGATCTCGAATGGCTTTCACCTCTGTCTGAGCATAGTGGTCTAATGCCTTGAGGAAGAGCGATCGCTTGTTGCCAAACGTATCATAGAGGCTCTTTTTACCGATTCCCATGTGTTCAAGCAGTTCAGCGAGGCTAGCCGCCTCATATCCTCGTGCCCAGAACACTTCCATTGCCTTTGAAAGGGCAAGTTCAGGATCGAATTGTTTCTCAGGTCCTCTGCTCATGGCAGTATGGTAGCATTACTTAAACCGAATGGTCAAGATTTATAAGAACAGTAGTCGATCAGCAGAGATCGCTGCATAATCGGGTAACAGGGAGGTTTTCCCTCCCCGTCCCCACACCACCCATCGTGCGGGTCCGCAATGGGCGGTTCATGAAGCCGCGCAAACAACATTGACAA
>JAGVDA010000268.1 GCA_020058975.1 Thermosynechococcus sp. WC_1
AGTTTCCTATGATGGAATGAGTGTTTTCTGGTAATGCATGTCTGCCTCAACCACCGCCACATTGCTGATCCGCAACGCCAACGTATTGCTCCCCGACGGCAGTTTTCAAAAAACTGACGTGTTTGTGCGAAACGGTTTAATTGAGCAGATTGGCTCAAAACTTGACCAAAAGGCTGATACCGTCATCGAAGCAGACCACCTCACGCTGTTACCTGGCGTGATTGACCCTCAAGTACATTTCCGTGAGCCTGGACTAGAGCATAAAGAAGATCTCACCACGGCATCCCGCGCCTGCGCCCGTGGCGGCGTGACCTCCTTTTTGGAAATGCCCAACACCAAACCGCTCACCATTAATCAGGCGGCGCTAGACGATAAACTGGCACGGGCTGCTCAAAAGTCTTATGTGAACTTCGGCTTTTTTATTGGTGCCACTGCCGAAAATCTGCCTGACTTGCAAACGGCAACGCCAACCCCTGGCATCAAGATTTTCATGGGTTCGATGCATGGCGATTTATTGGTGGATCAAGAAGGGGCTTTAGATCGCATTTTTGCAACGGGTACACGCCTCATTGCGGTTCACGCCGAAGACCAAGCGCGGATTGCCCAGCGCCGCAAAGAATTTGTAGGCATTGCAGACCCAGCTATTCACTCCGTGATTCAAGACAATCAGGCGGCGCTCAACGCAACGACACTAGCGCTCAAGCTGTCTAAAAAGTATCAGCGGCGGCTCCATATTCTGCATCTTTCTACGGCAGAAGAAGCCGAACTATTGCGCCAAGATAAGCCAGCGTGGGTAACGGCAGAAGTAACGCCCCAGCATTTGCTGCTTAATACGGGCTTCTACGAAAAACTCGGTTCACTCATTCAGATGAACCCGCCCATTCGGGGTGCCCACGACAATGAAGTGCTGTGGCAGGCGCTTCAGGATGGCGTGATTGATTTTATTGCGACCGATCATGCCCCTCATACGCTGGCAGAAAAGGGTCGGGCGAATGTGACCGATCAATCCGAGGAGGATGCCTCCGTTGCAACCGTTTTTCTAGAGCCTGCCAAAGTCCCTTCTGGGATGCCTGGTGTCGAAACATCTCTGCCGCTGATGCTGACTCAAGCGATGCAGGGGCGCTGTACCGTCGCGCAAGTGTCTAACTGGATGTCTACGGCGGTGGCAAAAGCCTATGGGATTGTGGGAAAGGGGGCGATCGCCCCTGGGTATGACGCGGACTTGGTGCTGGTAGATTTAGAAACCTACCATCCGGTTCTGCGCGAAGAACTGCAAACCAAATGTGGCTGGAGTCCCTTTGAAGGTTGGAATTTGACCGGATGGCCTGCGGTGACGATCGTAGGAGGGCAGGTGGTTTATGAACGGGGTCAATTTAACGAGCAGGTGCGTGGAAAAGCCTTGAGTTTTAGTGCCAGTAACGCTCTCTAAACATAGGAGATTCTTTACATCACGCCTGTTCGCGAATGCCATTCTAGCCCTGGGGTTCCGAACGTCAACCCAACGACTGTGCTTTACTCATCGACGGCATCTTCTGTCTGGTCGCAATACAGTCTGCCAAATAAAGCGCATCCCGTGCAATGCCCGAAAATCTTCCAGAACCCCAGGTATAGAGCCAAGGCAACCCTAAAAAGTAAAGTCCTCGCATGCCAGTAACGCCACGCTCATGACCAGGGTACCCCTTGCCATCAAACACTGGAATCTCAATCCAACGAAAGTCAGACTCATACCCCGTACACCAAATCACCGTGCCAATCTCGACGGCACCATAGTCTAAAGCCAATCCATCGGCGTCAGGTTCCCAGACAGGGTGATAGGGTGGGTCAGTGTCTGCCTCAATGTGGTGCTTCTCAATAAATGCATCAATGCTTTTTTTAATACTTTCAGCGACGGTATCCGCTTTATCTAAATTTTGCTTCAGGTCATTGCAAAACCTCAGGATGCTGCCATTGATGCTCTGTAACCTGCCGTGGAGCTTCATGCCTTCTAGCGCAAACTGTCGCAGGTCAATCTCGCGGCCTCCATCTCGTCCGGTCACATAGTGATTTGCATTGGTTCTCACCTTGTCTTTTTGGGGATGTTCATCAATCGGAAGATCGTAATATCCCATCTGGTCTAGCCAATCCACAACGTCTTTGCCGCGATACCGACGGGGCGATCGCGGTGCCCCACCCACGCACAAATGCACCTGCTTACCAGCCAAGTGCAAATCCTCCGCAATTTGACAGCCAGACTGTCCAGTGCCCACCACCAAGACGGCCTTGTCTGGTAAAGACTGTGGGTTTCTATATTCTGAAGAATGGATCTGCGCCATCGACGCAGGAAATCGTTGAGCGATTTTTGGAAGTTTGGGGATATGGTAGCCACCCACCGCAACTACTACCTGATCTGCCGTATATTCCCCCAAAGTGGTTGAAACTTCAAAAATACCGATATCACTCGTTTTACGAAGGCTCGATACACCCACCCCTTCTTTAACAGGTGCATCAAAAGAAGCTGCATAGTCCTCTACATACTGAATAATCGCGTCTTTCTGCATAAATCCGTGCGGTTCATTGCCAGGATAGGGATAGCCTGGTAGCCGACATTGCCAATTCGGCGTTACCAGGCAAAAAGAATCCCAACGTTTTGAGCGCCACGAATGCGCAATTTCATTTTTCTCGAAAACAATGTGGTCTAAGCCTCTTTCTTTTAAGCAATAGCTGACGGATAATCCCGCTTGTCCACCACCCACAACAATGACGGAATAATGCGTTTTCATTGCTTATCTTCCCTAAAGTGATTCAGCCCATGATGCTACGTTAGGGGGAATCTCTAGGGGTATTTTGTAGTTTATACTACGGAATAATGAAGTCTAATGATATGGATAGCAAGGTTCTAGCAGGTGCCTTAGAGGCACCCAATTGAGTCTTCAATGAGGGGTTTCTTGCTATCTAAATCAATAGGCATCGTGACAACAAGCATCACCGTAGCCTATTCAATCCATCCATTTACCATCACTTTGTAGAGAGCCTGAAACCGAGTTTGAGCCTTGAGCTTTTTGACCGCATTATTAATATGAAATTTAACGGTACTTTCACTAATGATGAGATGGACGGCAATATCGCGATCGCGCAATCCTTGAGCCAATAGCGTCAGAATCTCTTGCTCTCTCTCAGATAATAGTGAGGTCTGCGGGCTTGAACTCGCTTGGTACGGAATCGTGAGGCGGATCTGAATCACCTTTTGATGGCTATCCGTTTGACTTTGCAAAGTGCCTCCTAAACAAGCAAAGGTCGGTTTAAGCTGCTTAAATTGCGTTGATAACGTGTCTTGAAGTTTTACCTGAGATGATCCAGGGGCTGAAATTAAGGCTTCGAGGTCTACGGTGTCTTCGCGATAGATGAGTTTGCAAGAAATGCAGTCCATCGGTTTTAGAACATCCGCCACCTGGAGCACAATATTGCTCACCGAGAGGGGCAACACCTGTTCCGTTCCAACCAATGTGATCCGCACTGAATTCAATAAGCAGGCCAATTGATCGGACAGCGAGAGCTGATGAAAAACTTGGGTTATGGCAGAAGATTGCCAATTCTGCTGCGCTTGCTGATACTTGAACGCCATTTCAAGGGCTACAGCAATGGTTGTGCACAAAGATTGCAGCACTTCTAAAAATTCTGCTGCCATTGCCCGTTGACTAAAGGCCGCCAACACGCCCACCACGCGATCGCCGACGGTCAACGGATACCCTGCAAACCCCTGAATTTTGTTGGCGATCGCCCAGTCTCGATCCTTGACCCAAGGTTCTTCCACTAGGTTATTGCTCAAAAATGAAACCCGATTTTGCGCAATTTTCCCGACCTTATAGGAACCCATTGCCACCCGCGCAAACTCCCCATTGGTACGGGTCGATAACCCCGAAGAGGCTACTAAACGAAGAGATTTGGCATCTGCTTCTACTAACCAAATGCGTGCAAAAACGCAGTCAAAGTTTTCAATCAGTCCATTGGTGATGCAGTTGGCGATCGCCTCTGGGTCAAAACAACCGCTCAGTTTCTGTGCAAGCCGATTGATGCGCTGAAGATAGAAAATGAGCTGTGACCCATCTATTAATTGTGGCGAGGTTTCAGACACGAATTAACTCTCAAGGCAGGCTCTTAACCTTTTTCATAGTCCAGTTGGCTCTCTAGAAACTGTGTTGTTTACTACCAGACCATGGGGTCAAATTTTTTTAGACGTTCAAAGGGTTACTCAATAAAACGGATGACCTTCACTGTGCGCTGTAATGATCCTTCGTACTGTGCCGCAGTTGCCTCAATTTCTTGGAGTTGACCCAGCGCCAACCCACAAGGGAACCCATATTTCGCCTTCACCCGATCGCTGGCAATGGTCAACGCCGCCTGCGATCGCGCGACGAAATCCGATAGGGCATAGCTTTGGTCAGGGGTGAAGTAGTCCTTGACGATTAAAGACGGTGAGTAACAAACCGCCTGAGATCCATCAGGCCACTCGATTTGAAACCGAATTTCTGGCATGGGAGGCTCCTAATGAATTGAATCAATTTAATTTAGACCACATTAACGTCTCAAACGGATCGCTGCTGTAAATGCCGATAGCATTGAATATGTAGGCGAGCAGAAGCTTCCCAAGAGTATTGAGACACAACGCTTTGACTCTTTTGTTTTAGCGGCTCAGATATGTTCGGCTGCACGCTTGCAATCATGGCCTGAGTGATCGCCTCCACGTCATGGGGGTTCACCAATAGCGCCTGTTCTGGGGTTAAGAACTCGGTGAAGGGCGGCTGATTAGACGTGATAACGGGGAGATTGGAGGCGATCGCCTCTAGCACTACCAGTCCCCAACCTTCTTTAAGGGACGGAAACACAAAGGTATCAGCACAGCGATACAGCAATGGCAGCTCATCTGCTGAAACAACACCAGTAATAATGAGAGATTGCCCCAGCGAGATATTCAATTTCTGAACCGCATCAAAAAAATGTTCTCGGTAGGGCGAAACGTCAAAGAACGTATCGCCCCCAGCAATGACGAGCTGTGCGTTGGGGCATTGTTCTAGAACTTGAGCAAATGCTTTTACTAGGGCAATG
>JAGVDA010000507.1 GCA_020058975.1 Thermosynechococcus sp. WC_1
CGATGTTAGCAGCCAAAGTCAAAGTCGCAACGCTAAAGATCCTCGTGTTTCGGGTAGGAGCGCTTTATCTCGCCCTGCGATTAGAAGGGGTGAAAAAAGTGACCCCCATGCCCAATATCCTCAAAAGTGGCGACAAGTTTTTGGGCATTACCCAACTCGAAGGGGAAGAGGTGATTGTGTTTGACCTCTACCAAAAAATTTATGGTCGCCCCGCAGAGGAATCTCAAGGGTTTTTAGTCACGGTTCAAACAAACCAAAATCGCTACGGCATTACGGCAGCAATTTTGCCTATGATGCGAGACATCCCGCTCTCTGAATTTCGAGCCGTCCCTGCCGATTACCGTGATCGCGATACCCTGGGCATTGCCGATCAGATGGTAGAAGTAACCCTAGATAACAAAGCAGTCGTGACGGCATTTTTGCTCGACCCTGCACAGCTATTAGCGGCGATCGCCTAAATTAAGGCATCTTTCTTGCTAACGTGGGTCTTCTTCCTATTACCCCCGCCATAAAGTGCAGCGCAGCAATCTTCAAAACGGGGATGTGTTCCATTCCCCATAGCCCTAAACGCCGCACCAGTACCAGCGGCAAAATATTGTTAGAAAACATCAAATTAATGAGATCGGTAAACCCTAGAGAAAGCAGATTCTCCCAGCGCCGCCAATGCTCGTAGCGCTTCAGTACCTGTAGACTGCCAATATCTTCACCCTTGCCGTGAGCATCTCGCAGCACCTGTGCCAGTGCGCCCACATCGCGGATGCCTAAGTTTAAGCCCTGCCCCCCTACCGGATGACAAGAGTGTGCTGCATCGCCCACTAGGGCTAAGCGCGATCGCACATACTCGCAGGAGTGCATCAGCTTAGCAGGGAATAAAAAGCGATCGCCCACCAGGGTCAACTTGCCCATCTGGGAACCGTAGCGCTCGGTCAGCTTTTCGATAAAGGATGTTTCATCTAGCGCTAAAAGTGCCTGTGCCTCGGCATGGGGAGCCGTCCAGACGATCCGGCACTGGGTGGTGCTGACGGGCAAAATGGCGAAAGGGCCGCTGGGCCAAAAGCGCTCGTAAGCCGTATTTTGATGAAATTTTTCGGTTTGAATAGTCGCAACCAGGCAAGACTGCCAATAGGCTTTACTACGGGTTTTAATCTCAGACCGCTGCCGCACCTGTGAAGTGGAGCCGTCTGCACCCACCACTAAGCCGACCCGTATGGTTGGGAGGTCATTGAACTCTGAATCAGTATTCTGAAGTGCTACTTCTACATAATCGTCAAATTCTTGTGTGGCAACGACCTGGGCGGGGCAGCGACACGTCACGTTTTTGCAGGTGTTTACAAACCCCAAAAGCGCTTTGAGCAGCACGCGATGCTGTGCCACATGGCCTAGCGCCTTGGCGCTGAGATCTGATGGCTTAAACTCAACAACATAGGGGCAGTCTGCGTCCGACATCCGCACATGGTTGAATGGCTGCACCTGCGGCTCGATTTCAGGCCAAACCCCAATGCTCTCCCAGATTCGCTTAGAGCTGAGGTGAATGGCGTAGGCTTGCCCCTTGGCGATCGCCACTGATTGAGGCTGCGCTTCAATAATCAGTATTTCTAGCCCAGAATCTTTGAGCGCCGCCGCTAAGGTAATGCCTGCAATGCCCCCGCCCACAATGGCAACGTCGTAATCTAATTTGGGCGCTATTGTCTGCAATGAATCAGAATGATGCACCATAGAATTTGCCAAAGCATTAGAGTGGGCAGTGAACTGAACCATTGAGCTGTTGCAAAAGTTAATAATCTACTTCTTTATTCTGACGCGTTGATGGGTTCTTTACAAGGTCAGAACGCCTCAAGCAGTATTGGCTAGAAGCCCAATTCAATATCAATTTCAAACAAAATGTGTGGTTAAGAATCGAGAAATTTTATGGGCTTAAGCTTTCAGAAAGATGATACGGTAAAGATAGTTAATGAATTAATCGCAGCACTGAGAGCAAACAATGACGATGACAGGCGGCCCCTTACAAGGAACTGAGAAAAGCCTTGAGGCAATGCGTAAGTTTTCTGAAACCTATGCTAAACGAACAGGCACCTTCTTCTGTTCGGATCTTGGCACAACCGCTGTCGTCATTGAAGGGTTAGCGAAGCATAAAGACGATCTCGGTTCACCGCTATGCCCCTGTCGCTATTACGAAGACAAGGAAGCTGAAGTAGCCGCTGCCTACTGGAACTGCCCCTGTGTGCCCATGCGGGAGCGCAAAGAGTGCCACTGCATGTTATTTCTGACGCCGGATAACCCTTTTGTGGGCGATCGCCAAGACATTAGCTTTGAAGAAATCCGCTCTGAAACCAACCAGTTTTAGGCTATGGAAGACCTTCCCGCCTCTTTTTGGGAGGGCGTTCGGGAGTTTCAGCAGGGCAAATTCTATGAGTGTCACGATACTTTAGAAGCCCTTTGGATTGAAGCCCAAGAGCCGAATAAAACCTTTTTTCAAGGCATTCTACAAATAGCGGTGGCCTGTTACCACCTGGGCAATCAAAACTGGAAAGGAGCCGTCATTCTGCTGGGGGAAGGTATTCGCCGTCTTTCGCCCTACCAGCCAGACTACGGCAACATTGATATCAATATGCTCTTAGATACCAGCAGTGCGCTCTTGAGTCATCTCCAGACTGCTGGTGCTGAGCGCGTGGCTGAATATAGTGCGCTCATGCAAGACTATGGCTCAGAAACCCTTGAGAAATCGGCTGAGGCAGAAATTTTGCCAAGGCTGAGGCCGGTTGCTACTCCACAAAACCATTAAAATAATTGAGTGCGCTGTCTATCGTTCTAAACTATGTCCTCTGCGGCTGTTTCTCTCCCAGACTCTCTTGCAAAAGTGGTGAATCGCTTTGAGCGGCTTGCTGAACCTAAGCGCCGCTATGAGCTGCTGATTTGGTTTGCCAAGCGCTTGCCTGAGTTAGATGATGTGGCGCGGACTTCAGAGAACAAGGTGCTGGGCTGCACATCTCAGGTCTTTGTAACGGCAAGGCTAGAGGATGAAAAAATTTACTTTGCTGGAGATTCAGATTCTCAACTGGTGAAAGGATTGGTAGCGCTCTTAGTAGAGGGGCTAAGTGGATTGCCGCCGGAGGTAGTGGGTTCCCTCTCGCCAGAATTTATTCAAACCACGGGGCTAAATGTGAGCCTCACGCCATCGCGCTCCAATGGGTTTTACAACATTTTTAGAGCGATGCAGCTTAAGGCTTTGGCCTATCAACATGTAGAAAGCAGTACTGCTCAGAATTAAAACAAGCGATTCCTTGCATCTTGAGCCATATCTAAATTCAACCCCTAGGTAAGGTGATTTTATACAAAGAAAAATCACCTTACCTAAATTCTTAAGCAGCCTGTAGCAGCCCGCTGTGTCTTAGCAGCGCTTCGGTGCTTGGCTCTCGCCCCCGAAACGCCTTAAAGACCTCCATCGGGTGCTGGCTGCCACCTAGGGCTAAAACCGTCTCACGGAACCGTCGCCCCGTTTCGACGATCGCCGCATCATTTTCTAGCCCCGCTTCTTCAAAGGCCGCAAAGGCATCTGCACTCAGCACTTCTGCCCACTTGTAGCTGTAGTAGCCCGCAGAATAGCCCCCTGCAAAGATATGCCCAAAAGAACACAGGAAGGCATCTTCGGGGAGGGGTTTGAGAACCGTGGTGGATTGGGCAATGCGATCGCGCAATTCTGCAATACTTTCTTTGCCACCAGGCTGATACCGATGGTGTAGCTCAATATCCACCGTCGAGAAATACACCTGACGGAGAGTGCCGCTACCGTTCATAAAGGTACGCGCCGCCAAAAGCCGTTGGTAGTATTCTTCCGGTAGTGGCGCTCCGGTTTCGTAGTGACGCGCCATGCCAAATAGGGTGGCGCGGTCGTAACACCAGTTTTCCATAAACTGGCTGGGCAGTTCTACCGCATCCCACTCTACGTTGTTGATGCCTGCTGCACCTGCAAAATCGACGCGGGTCAGCATGTGGTGCAGTCCATGCCCAAACTCATGGAAGAGGGTTTCGACTTCCCGAAAGGTCATGAGGCTGGGTTTGCCATCGACAGGTGGGGTTTGGTTACAGACCAGGTATGCCACAGGGGTTCTGAGGGATTCGCCCGTTTTGGCGCGTCCAATACAGTCATCCATCCAGGCACCGCCACGCTTTTCGGCAGGGCGGCTGTAGGGGTCGAGGTAGAAATGGGCGATGGGTTCTCCAGTCTCACTGGCAATCTGAAAGTAGCGTACATCGGCATTCCAGACAGGCGCTTCGCCGTCGGCGGGGGTGACGGTAATGCCAAAGATGCGGTGAACCAGGCCAAACAGACCTTCTAAGACCTGAGGTAGGGGGAAGTAGGGGCGCAGTTCTTCGTCATTGAGGGCGTACTTTTCTTCTCGGAATCGTTCTGCCCAGAAGCTGGTGTC
>JAGVDA010000409.1 GCA_020058975.1 Thermosynechococcus sp. WC_1
GCGTGATGGACGGGCACGATTTGCCCAAAAATCAAAAACGCGCAGGTCAGCGCCCTGAAGAAATTGCCCAGGCTTCTGAGCCGAAGAAAGAGGAGAGTGCCCCGTGAATTTGGCTGAAGGTGTTCAGTTTGTCTCGTTTATTATTCTGGCGGTCATGATGCTGGGCGCGGCGCTTGGCGTGGTGCTGTTTGACAAAATTGTCTACTCTGCCTTTTTGCTCGGCGGCGTGTTTATCAGCATCGCAGGAATTTACCTGCTGCAGAATGCAGACTTTGTCGCCGCCGCTCAGGTGCTGGTGTATGTGGGTGCCATTAACGTCTTAATTTTGTTTGCCATTATGTTGGTGAATAAAAAAGAAGAGTTTGCCCCTGTCCCCAGACGCTGGATTCGCCAAGGGGCGGCAGCGTTTGTGTCAGCAGGTTTATTTTCGCTGCTGACCATTATGCTGCTTAAAACAAACTGGCATGTTGATCTGTCGGTCACGCCTCCGGTTTCGCCCATTCAAACGATGGGTGAGCATTTCTTTAGTGATTTCTTGCTGCCCTTTGAGCTGGCCTCTGTTTTGCTTTTGATGGCGCTGATTGGGGCGGTGGTTTTAGCCCGAAGAGAGACGGTGATGGGCGAAGAGACTGCCATTATTGGCGAAAATCCTGCCCCTGCGTTAGAGCTGCCAGAACGCCCCCGTGAGCCTGTTGCTTAGGCTATTTTTAGCTTGATAATTTTTAGCTTGATATTTCTTATGTGATCTTGGGAATACCCCTATGCCTTTACAATTTTTCTTGATTATTGCGGCGGCGCTGTTTTGTATTGGCATTTATGGCCTTGTGACCAGTCGAAATGCGGTACGGGTATTGATGTCGATTGAGCTGCTGCTGAATGCGGTCAATATGAATCTGATTGCGTTCTCTAACTATTTAGATCGCCAAGCCATTAATGGTCAGGTCTTTTCGGTTTTTGTGATTACGGTGGCAGCAGCGGAAGCAGCCGTGGGGCTTGCCATTATTCTGTCGATTTATCGCAACCGCGACACGGTAGATATGGAGCAGTTTAATCTACTAAAGTGGTAAGACATCAGCAGCGCTCTATTTTTGTTTAATAGCTGCATTATGAAATCTTTGCATCGCCCTGATCTATATACCTGGTCTACCTTTGACGCTGAACGCAATGTAGACTTTAACAGTATTGCCTGGGTTCGGGCAGACGGCAATGTGCTGATCGATCCGCTGCCGCTGTCAGAGCATGACTGGAGCCATTTGCAGTCTTTGGGGGGTGCGGCGTTTATCGTGATCACCAACTCAGACCATATTCGGGATGCAGCGGCGATCGCCCAAAAGACAGGCGCACAACTTCTTGGCCCACAGGCAGAGCAATCGACGTTTCCGGTGCCCTGCGATCGCTGGCTCAAGAATGGAGATGAGGTTGTGCCTGGGTTAGAAGTGTTAGCGCTCAACGGCTCTAAAACCCCTGGTGAATTAGCACTGGTACTAGAAGACCTCACCCTGATTACGGGAGATCTCGTGCGCGCCCATCGTGCCAACGCCCTAATGCTGCTACCGGATGCCAAGCTGAAGGATAAAGCAGCGGCGATCGCCTCAGTGCAGCGGCTTGCAGATTTAGAACAAATTGAGACGGTTTTGGTGGGGGATGGCTGGTCTATTTTCCAGCATGGGCATCAGTATCTACAGGCGCTGGTGCCTACTTTTGCTTCAGTAGCTTAGCTTTTGCCTTTAGTAGGAAGGTCTGCGATCGCAGTTGCCACACCCGCCGCCGAGTAAGAGGCGCAATAATGCCCTGGCAATGTTCCCGTTCATCAAAAAATAGGTTGAGGTCTTTAAGAATTACCTCCAGACGCCCAACAATATTAGCGCGGCGATACTCTTCTAAAAAGGAGGTGTCAACGGGCGAAGATTCAGCTTGCACACAGCTTAAAATACGTTTGAGGTCATAGCTAAGGGCGTAACCCGCAATTTTGTGACAGTTAAAGCCTGGGTCAAGATAATCTGAAAGGCCGCCGTTGACGCTCGAAAAGACCTGGCACCCAGAGGCGATCGCCTCTAGGGGCTGTAGCCCAAACCCTTCACTTACGCCCTGAAGTGCCCAATACTCTGCCGAGTCGTAAAGATAGACCTTGGCACGGTTAAACAGCGCCGCAAAATCATCAATGAAGCCCCGAATCACAAATACATTGCACTGCTGCTCTAAAGCCGGAATGAGTTCTTTGAGCAAATACTCAGACGATTTACGCGCATGAACCAGCACATCAATATCGCGGGGCTGATGGTAGTTTGTAAACGAAGCCGAAATTTCGTTAGGCAGATAGTACAGCAATGCGTGGGGTGATTGCTGCCCCCAGTAGCCGAGGGTATTGCGGCTGACCGTGATAATGGGTACCTGAGCTGGCAAGCTAAACCCATAGCCAGAACTGTGAGCGTGGTACACCGTATGAAACGCCTTAAGCCGTGGCGCAAGCTTCGCTACATCAAAGCCCCAGCTCATCACAAAAATGGCATTGTGGAGCGTATGGGGCGCTTTGAGTAGGTCATCTAAAAAGAGCGTGTCTGGCTCTCGTTGACGGTAGGTTACCACCTGAGCCTTGCAGACTTCTTGAGCTAACGCGAGGGTTTTTAGCTCTGCCCAGAGTCCTCCACAGGCAAATCTTGGGCTGGTGCCAGGTAACAAAAAATAAAGCTGCCGCATGGAAACATGAGATGGGGGGCACTTCTTACCCTACTCGAAATGGGTCTATGGTGCGGGGCATTTGTGTGGTGTACCGCTTCGTGTGAGGATGGTTAAAGTTAAGGTTTAGTTACCAGCAGAACGGAGCATCATGGCAGAGATTCAATTTGTCCGAGGCGAAAACGAAACCACTATTCCGGATGTGCGGCTAACGCGAGCCAAAGATGGCACTAATGGTCGCGCCTATTTTTACTTTGACAACCCTAAAGTCCTAGAAGGAAATTTAGAAATTTTGGGGATGTACATGGTAGACGAAGAAGGAGAACTCGTCAGCCGTGATGTTAACGCCAAGTTTGTGAACGGTCAGGCAAAGTCGATCGAAGTGGGCTATACATTAAAAAGTGCAGCAGAATGGGATCGCTTTATCCGGTTTATGGATCGGTATGCCCAGAGCCACGGGTTGGTGCAAAACAAGTCTGATGAAGAATCTGAGGCTTAATATACGTAAGGGCGGGTTTAGCTGATACTGCGTTAGAGAATCCTAGATTTATCGGCAAAACCCGCCCCTACAAAACCTGGATGGTTATTTTATTCTCATTCCATTAGTCGCACCGTCTCGCTAGGCTGAGGCTTACGATGGCTCATCTTCCCCATGCCGACCTGCAACCTGTGTCGGTCGATTGCGCCGTTATTACGGTGAGTGATTCTCGTTGGCAAAGCCTGAGCCGATCTGAAGTGCCTGAAGCAGACAAAAGCGGGGACTTTATACAGGCTGCGCTTTTGTCTGCTGGGCACGGGGTTAAGCACTATCAAATTTTGCCCGATGAGCCAGATGCGGTACAAACGGCAATTGAGCAGCTAGAGCAAGGCGGCTTGGTGCAGGCCATTATCCTCAATGGGGGAACTGGTATTGCACCGCGAGATACCACCTATGATGCCGTGGCGGGGCTACTCCAAAAGCAGCTATACGGCTTTGGAGAAATTTTTCGCGCCCTCAGCTATCAAGAGATTGGCTCACGGGCGATCGCCTCTCGTGCAACGGCAGGCATCTATGGTCAAGTCGTCATCTTTTCGCTACCCGGCTCCACGGCGGCGGTTGCCTTGGGGATGGAAAAATTGATTTTGCCAGAGCTTGTGCATTTAACCCGTCTGCTCAGGGCTACTTAATCGCCTGCGCAGGCGGTGTCTCTACACCGTTGATAGTGACAGAAGGGCGATCTCCAGGCCGATAAGCCCGAATGAGCCGAGTGACACTACGAACCGCCTGAACATACTGGGGATCTGCCTTGGTTGCCATCAGCTCAGGCTTGGAATTAAGCTGGGCAACCTGCTCGGCAGACAAGTCTGTCTGGATGTCTGGGATGATGCCCTTATGGCTGATATCTGTACCGTTGGGGGTATAGTAGTGGGCGATCGTGACCGCCATGCCAGACCCATCAGAAAGCTGGTGAACCGACTGCACCAGTGCCTTGCCAAAGGTTTTGCTGCCTACAACTGTGGCGCGTCCATTATCTTTGAGTGCGCCTGTCAAAATTTCGCTAGAGCTAGCAGAATTACCATCTACCAAAACCACTAAGGGTAGCTGAGAGAGTGCCGTTTGATTTGCCAAAATGGACTCATCTTGGCCCACGCGATCTACGGTGCGCACAATCATGCCTTTGTTGAGCCACATTCGCGCAATATCAATGCTGGCGTTGAGTAAGCCCCCTGGGTTGCCGCGCAGGTCAAGGATATAGGCATTGACCTGCTGTTTGCTAAGGTCTTTGATCGCCTTCTGAAGTTGGCTTGCGGCATGGGAGCTAAATTCGCCCAGACGGATGTAGCCGATGGTGTTTTCGCCCTCTTTTTTGACAGAGGAGGTGACGGTGGACAGCTCAATGAGCTGACGACCAATGGCAACGTTAAAGTTTGGGGTACCTTCACGGTTGATGAGCAGTTTTACTGTGGTGCCAACTTTGCCGCGAATGAGGGCAGAAGCTGCTTCTACATCCATCGTGCGGGTGGTTTTGCCATCAATCGCCAAGATTTGATCGCCCGATTTAATACCTGCCTTGAGGGCGGGGGAGCCAGCCATTGGCTCTACGACGGTTAAAATTTTGGTGACTTTATTTTTTTCGAGCCGGATGCCTACACCAGATAGTTCCCCAGAGGTTTGGGTAGTGAGTGCTGTAAACTGCTCAGGATCCATGAAGCGGGTGTAGGGATCTTGGAGTTTTTTGAGGGCATTACGCAAGGCAGCATAAGCCTGGTCTTTTGAGCTATAGGAGGGTTTGAGGAGGTCGCTGCGAATGGCCTGCCAGTCGTTTTTATTAAAGGTGTTGTCTACATAATATTGATTAACAAGCTGCCATGCCTCGTCCAAAATTACCTTGGGGCTATCGGTTAAAGTTGCGGCAGTGCCATCGGTACGGCTATCGGCAGGTCGAACCGGAAGAAATGCAGTAGTGCTAGCAAGAACGCCGCCAAAAACAAATGCGCGGAGGATTTGAGCGGGAAAAGAACCTGTTTTCATAGGTAGGGTGCCATCGCAGATGAAGAATGATGAGCGATCTTTACTAAAAACGAATGCGAATCATGGATTGAACCTCAAGACGCTTGTATCTCTTGAGTTTTTGTCAAGACTTGTCTGTTTCAACTTTATCTATTTCTAAGATAGACCAAAGTATTTTGAGCGTGCCGCTAAAGATGTGACAGTTTCTGAACTTGGATTGCGTCTGATACCCAGAACTCACCTATTTTCAATTTATCTGGCTCTTTAAAACGTGTTGTTAAGGATCGTGGATTTAATAACACCAGGAAGTTATATGAGAGATGGTAATGTCAAATCAACCCATCTTCAATGTTAAATGGCAAGTTATCCAAGAGAA
>JAGVDA010000201.1 GCA_020058975.1 Thermosynechococcus sp. WC_1
TGTGTCAAAGGTCAAAACCCGTACTCTGAGTCAGGCTATTCATTTGTGTTTTAGAGCGAGGCAGAATTTTTTTGCTGCACTGATTTACGCAATAAAAGCTGTGTCTGCGGCTGACCGAATAACCTCGCCCACACCGGAATCTCGTCGCGCTGCTGTCGATAACCGACGCTAAAGTACAGCCCTCTTGCCGCCTGATTTTCGCCTTTGACGTGCAGGTAAAGGGCATCTTTCTGCCAGCGCTGCACAATGGGTTCGCAGGCCAACAGCAGTGCGCGCCCTACCCCTTCACGACGAAAGGACTTTGCCACCGCTAAGTTAGAAATATAGGGAACCGATTGACCAAAGGTTCCCCAAGACACAAGTGGGCGAACCGAAACCTCAACGGTTCCCGTAATGATAGATTGCCCGTCTGCCGAAACTTGGGTACTGACCAAACAGGAGTGCTGAGGGAGTGGGTTTGAGTAACGGGTCTTTAAGTCTTGATAAATACCCAGCTTTAGAATGGGCGCAGCCCATCCTAGCCATATATTTCCTGCATAAAATGCTTCGCTCAGCAGTTCGGCGACGGATGGGATATCTTCAAGCTGGAGGGAGCGCACGACGATCTGCTTTTCCATCAATCAACCGCATACAGCAGATGACTTTGCCATAGTCTAAGGTTTACGTTTGGGTGCTGGGGCATTGCCTTTGCGCAGTGCGGGTACGGCAGCAGGTGCAGATTGCGCTAGGGTATCGCGGACTTTAGGGGTTGCTAACACAGTTTGGGTATCGGCAATGAGGCGATCGCCCCATAGATTATCTTTCAAAAACTTAACGTCACCATAGCGACGATCAACCGCGAGGGCTGAAGCCGCGAGGGTAATGCCCTGTTCGGTTTGGCCCTGTTTATAGAGGGCTGTTGCGAGGGCGAGCTTTGGCTCTGTACTTTTTTCATCAATGGCGATCGCCGCTTTCCAGCTCTGGATGGCACCATCAATCTTGCCCTGCTCATACTGAATCAGCCCTACATTATTGATTGCAGGCCAAAACTTTTGATCTTTGGCAACAGCTTCTTTGTAGCGACCAATCGCGTCATCTAGGCGACCCATGCGGAGGTAGGTATTGCCCAAGTCAAACAAAACCTCTGGCACCCCAGGCTTTGCCTTTAGACCTGCCAGCAGAAAACGTTCTGCGGTGGCGTAGTTGGCCTTGCGAAAATAGGCTGAGCCAAGGCTAAAGTTAACCCCTGCGTTATTGGGGTTTAGCGATAAAGATTTTTCTAGCGCCTGAATACCTGGGTCTACCTTTTCGGTACTCAGGTATAGCCCACCCAAGAGCGCCCAGGCTTCAGCAGAAGTTGGCAGCAGTTGGGTGGCAAGCTTGGTTCGTGCTAGCGCTGGTTCGTACTGCTGAAATTGCGCAAGCTGTACAGCCTCTCGTAAAAGCGCAATCCCTGTTTTCTGTAGCTCTTTTGCATCGGGTGCCACGGTATGGGGGATGGATGCTTGACTGAGCGCCGCTGGAGCAACGCCAAACAGTCCACAAAGGATACACAAAGAAACAAGGGTTGAACGATGAAGCACAGTGTCTGCCTTACGCAACTAAAATATCTTGTTAGCTAGCTTAGCCTAGATTGCTAACGCATCGCTGCTGTGCTAGCGAGAGCCTTTAGAATAGGCTAATGCTTATATTTTGCAGAGATAGTACAGGTTTGCTCAATACCAAGATAATGATTCAGCCTCACAGCGTTCACAGATTGCTAAAGTAATAGATATCGCCTCAGTTTTATTTAACCTTCTAGATAAACTTTCATGGAACGACACACTGCACAGACTTGGCTTACATCCATTGAGCAGAAGCGAGAGCTTTTGGTTCGTCTTCTAGAACAGCCCGATCTCGGTACGCTGAGGATTGATGTCAATCAAGCCCTTGAGGAAATGGATGACCTCATTGATGAATTTAAGCGCACATTTCCGCCAGAGCCACTGTTCTCATAGTGTTCAGACTCGATAGAAGCACTTGGTGATGAGATTTGTCGCAGTGCGGCAATGCTTAATGTGCTGGCGTCTTACTATCAGCTAGGCATACTCTAGCCGGAAGAGCCGTTTCTGTGTAAAATTCAATTCGTCTCCTACACCTTATTTGATGGTTCTTTGGACTTCTTCTCCAGTTTGCTATTTAGCCATAGTTCAAGGTCAGTAATTGATCAACTCTTAATCTCGATATTGGCGAGAGTTGAGCAGAGCCGCAACGCGGTTTATAGATACAGTGTTGAGCTACTTATTGAAATTTAGGCTTTTCCCTTCAATCCAGCATGTCTTCTGCATGGCGCTCCTGCTCTGCATGCTGATGTCAGGCTGCGCTTCCCCCAACGCAAGTCAGCTCCCTCTAAAACTCACTCTATGGCAGGGCATCAACCCACCGCCTAATCGAGAGATTTTTCAAAAGCTCGTCGATCGCTTTAATCAAAGTCATTCCAACATACAGGTAGAGTCTCTCTACATTGGTCAGCCTGACCAGCAAATGCCCAAAATTCTAGCTTCGGTTGTGGGCGATGCCCCGCCTGATCTGCTGTGGTTTAATCCAACGCTGACGGGTCAGCTTATTGAGCTAAACGCCATCCGCCCCCTAGATGAATGGTTGGCTCAGTCGCCTGTTAAGGACGAGATAGACCCCGCCTTGCTTACTTCAATAGAGCTGTTGCGTTATAAAACGACCTAAAACTCTTTGACAACCTATCTTTTCTTATTTCTTCTTCCTTGCCTCTCTAAGCTATGCAGCTTCTAA
>JAGVDA010000459.1 GCA_020058975.1 Thermosynechococcus sp. WC_1
GCTCGTGCGATAGGCTGAGATAGGCAATAGATCCTTTACAATAGAGAACTGTGCAAAACACAAAGCTATGTTCTGCATTCACCGCTGCCTTTTGGTTTGACGCGGCTCGTTTGCATTTGATTGGTTCTATTAGCTGAGTCTACCGAGGGAAGAGCGTTGTCTAAAACACAAGAACAATTAAAAGTCACCCAGGAACAGCTTCCTGGTAGCCAGATTGGGCTAGAAATCGAAATCTCTCCAGAGCGATCGCGCCAAGCTTACGAGCAGACCGTCACGAAGTTCATGAAGTCTGCCCAAATCCCTGGCTTTCGGCGCGGTAAGGTGCCCCGTCAGGTCGTGCTTCAGCGCTACGGCGCAATGCAGTTAAAGGCCGCAACGTTAGAAGAACTGGTTGAGCAAACCTTTAAAGAGGCGATCGCCCAAGAAAAAATAGCGGCACTGGGCAATTTTCAGCTTCGCTCTTCCTTTGATGAGATGCTGACTCAGTTTGAGCCAGGGTCTGTCATGACCTACAGCGCCAGCATTGATGTGCCGCCCAAAGCAACGCTCAAGCGCTACACAGAATTTAAAGTGACCGCAGAAGAAGTCAAGCACGACCCCACGCAAGCCGATCGCGTGATTGATGAGCAGCGTGCCTCTCGCTCTACCCTCATACCCGTCGAAGGCCGCGCCGCCGAACTGGGTGATGTTGCGGTGATAGATTTCTCGGGTCAGTATTTCTTAGGCGAAGACAAAGAAGACCCTCAAGACATTGAAGGCGGCAGCGCTGAAGATTTTCAGGTCGAGCTATCCGAAGGGCAGCTCATCCCTGGCTTTATCGAAGGCATTGTGGGGATGAACCCTGAGGAAACCAAAGAGCTAGAGCTGCAATTCCCTGAAGGCTATTTTCAAGAAGAGCTAGCAGGCAAATCTGCGGTGTTCTCGGTCACACTCAAAGAAGTTAAAACCAAAGAGCTGCCAGAACTTGACGATGAATTTGTCAAAGAAATCAGCGAGTTTGAAACCCTAGCTGAGCTGCGTACATTTCTAGAAGAGCGCTATCAAAAAGAAGCCCAGGATAAAACCAACGAAAACATTGAAACGAAGCTTCTAGATGCCCTTGTTGAAGAGGTTGAGGTTGACCTGCCCGAAACCGTCATCATCAACGAAACCAACTTTCTGATCAACCAACTGGCCTCCCGTTTGCAGTCTCAAGGCATGGATGTCAAGCGATTGTTCCCAGCGAATGCACTGGATGGATTGAGAGATCGCTTCCGCGATGAGGCCATTGGTCGGGTAAAGCGTACCCTGGCGCTGGCTGAAGTTGCGGCTCAAGAATCTCTCAAAATTGAGACAGAAGCCCTAGAGGCACGTTATCAAGAGGTGTTTGACCAGATTGATGACAAAAAAAATATAGACCGCGATCGCCTCAGAGAAGTCCTCGAAGACGAACTCCTCAAAGAAAAGGTTGTGAGCTGGCTGAAAGAACACTCTGAAGTCACACTGGTAGACAAAATTGAAGTGGAGCCAGAAGCCTTGCCAGAAGCTTCAGACGCAACGGTAGAAACCACCGCGACCGCCGTAGCTGAAGACGAACAGTCCGAGGCTGCTCCAGAAGAGCAGAAAAAGACCACTCGTCGCCGTAGCGCTAAGACAAAGACCGAAGAAGAAAGCTAGAGCGGCGGTCGCCCTATTGCTCCCGTCAGCAGACAATGGGCAGCAGCCAGCGGATTGAGCAGCAGTTAAGGCATAATGAAGTGAAAGCGAGTTGAAGCTTTGCTCAACGCGTTTGTATCATGTTCTTTCGCTGTTGCTCAGCCGATCCTTTTCTTATTCCTTTTGAAGTAGAGCAGACGCGCATATGCTTTTTTCTCACTCTCGCGCTACGCGCTCATCAGGACATGATGACAGCTTCAACCCTCCCCAGGCGATCGTGCCGATGGTGGTAGAGCAGTCCGGTCGAGGTGAGCGAGCCTTTGATATTTACTCCAGACTGCTCAGAGAGCGCATTGTGTTCCTCGGCAGTAACGGTTCCTCTCGTGGCATTGATGACTCAGTGGCTGACGCAATTGTTGCCCAGCTTCTGTTTTTAGATGCAGAAGATCCAGAGCAAGATATTTATCTCTACATCAATTCTCCAGGTGGCTCTATCACCGCAGGCATGGCCATTTTTGACACCATGCAGCACATTCGCCCCGACGTCTGCACCATTTGTTTTGGCTTAGCAGCCAGCATGGGCGCGTTTTTGCTGTCGGCAGGCACCCCTGGTAAGCGAATGGCCTTACCCCACTCCAGAATCATGATTCACCAGCCCCTCGGCGGTGCCCAAGGTCAGGCTCGGGATATCGAGATCCAGGCCAAAGAAATCATGTATCTCAAAGAGCAGCTTAACCAGCTAATGGCAGAGCATACGGGGCAACCCCTAGATCGGATTGAAGCCGATACAGACCGCGATTTCTTTATGTCTCCTGACGAAGCGCAAAAGTATGGTTTGATTGATAAGGTTTTGACTCGTCAAGATCTACTCAGTCAACGTCAGGCCGTCAGTTCGTAACCCATCAACGTCTAAGCAGGCAGTGGCTATGTCTAAGTACGACTCTCATCTCAAATGCTCCTTCTGCGGGAAATCCCAAGAGCAGGTTCGCAAGTTAATTGCGGGGCCAGGAGTTTACATTTGCGATGAGTGTGTCGATCTCTGTAACGAAATCTTAGACGAAGAGCTGTTTGAGTCGGGGCCAAGCTCCGCTCCTGCCGCCGCGCCCACTGCCCGCCGAGAAGCAGCGGCAGTTGAGCAGCGTCGTCGCGCTACGCCGCGATCTGCTTCTCGACTGTCGCTCAACCAAATTCCAAAGCCGCGAGAAATTAAGACTTATTTAGACGAGCATGTGATTGGTCAAGATGAGGCCAAGAAGGTCTTGTCTGTGGGGGTTTATAACCACTATAAGCGTCTTAGCCTCATTCAAAGTGGCGAAGCGGACGGCAGCTTAGAAGACACTATAGAACTGCAAAAGTCTAACGTTTTGCTGATTGGACCAACGGGCTGTGGCAAAACGCTGCTGGCTCAAACCCTTGCAAAAATGCTGGATGTGCCCTTTGCGGTGGCCGATGCCACCACGCTCACAGAAGCGGGCTATGTGGGTGAAGACGTTGAAAATATTTTGCTGCGGCTGCTTCAGGTCGCTGATCTAGACGTAGAAGAAGCCCAACGCGGCATTATCTACATTGATGAAATTGATAAGGTTGCGCGCAAAAGCGAAAACCCTTCCATTACCCGCGACGTATCCGGGGAAGGGGTGCAGCAGGCGCTCTTAAAAATGCTAGAAGGCACCACGGCAAATGTGCCGCCTCAAGGGGGACGCAAGCACCCGTATCAAGACTGCATCCAGATCGACACCACCAATATTTTGTTTATCTGCGGCGGAGCCTTTGTGGGCTTAGACAAAATTATTGAGCAGCGCACGGGCAGAAAGTCGATGGGCTTTGTGCAGGGTGAGCCGATGCCACGGGAAGTCCGCGCGGCAAATTCCTTGCGTCACTTAGCCCCCGAAGATTTGGTGCGGTTTGGGATGATTCCTGAATTTATTGGTCGAATTCCGGTGATCTCTGTAATCGATCCGCTGGATGAAGAGACGCTGTGTAAAATTTTGACGGAGCCACGCAATGCCCTGATCAAGCAGTACCAAAAGCTGATGAACATGGACAATGTGCAGCTTGAGTTTCATACCGATGCCATTACGGCGATCGCCCGTGAAGCCTACCGCCGCAAGACAGGTGCGAGGGCGCTGAGAGCCATTGTAGAAGAACTCATGCTAGAGATTATGTATGAGTTGCCCTCTCGTAAAGACCTGACGCGCTGTGTGATTACGCCAGAGATGGTCGAGAAACTTTCCTCTGCTGAGCTATTAATGCACCCGTCTTCGATTCCAACCCCAGAGTCTGCCTAAAGATTCGGTGGACATAAATATAAAGTTACAGGTTGGGATTGGGTTTCGACTTCGCTCAACCCACTGACCTACGGGGTTTGAGGGTTGAGCGTAGCCGAAACCCGTTTTATAGATAATTATGTCTATCTACTTATTGAGTTTTTGTTGATATGTCCTACATAACCATCCGTGATGTCTCCCACTACTACGAGTGGATTGCGTCATCGGATCCAATGTCTTTTGACAAGCCTGTGATGGTTTTTATGCATGGGTGGGCAGGTTCTGCGCGGTACTGGCGATCGACTGCCGAGGCGCTGAAGCCATTTTTTAACTGCTTGCTTTATGATTTACGCGGGTTTGGTCGTTCCAAAGAACCGACCGCTGCTTCAGGAGAACAGACTGCTTCTATCACGCCTCAGACGGCTTGGGAGAACTACGACCTTGTGACCTATGCCGATGATTTAGCCGAGCTGTTGACGCAGCTTAAGCTAGATGCTGTTTACCTAAATGCCCATTCGACGGGGGCTTCGGTAGCAACACTATTTTTGAATCGCTACCCAGAGCGGGTGATTAAGGCGATTTTGACCTGTAACGGAATTTTTGAGTACGACGAGAAGGCATTTAGTCAGTTTCATGAGTTTGGGGGCTATGCCGTTAAATTCCGGCCTCAGTGGCTAGCTAAAATCCCTTGGGTTGACCAAATCTTTATGGCGCGGTTTTTGAGCCAGCCCATCCCAAAGGCTGAGCGCGTTGCATTTTTAGATGACTTTTTGATGGCAGACGAATCGGCGGCTTTGGGCACCATGTTCACGGCGGTAAGCAAGCAGGCATCTGAAACAATGCCCCAGGAGTTTGCCCAGCTTAAGGTGCCGACGCTGCTAGTTTCTGGAGAGTTTGATCAGATTATCCCCGCAGCAATGGGGAAACAGGCGGCTGACCTAAATAAATCTATGATTGAGTTTTGCGTGATTCCTAAGACAGGACATTTCCCTATGCTGGAAGATCCTGATGGTTATTTAGGCCATGTGAATCAGTTTTTAGCGCAATAGCCGTAATTCAAGTCGCTGGTAGACATCATTTAGAATTTTAAGCACAGCAGATGAAATGGGGCGGATTTTGACGATAAATCTAGGTTTCTCTAGTACAGTATCAGCTAAACCTGCCCCTTACCGTCATGGCAATATTTCCCTTCCCTGAGCGATTTCGCCGCTGGCTTCAGCCTCAGCGGTTGACGATCATTGAGGCTTGTTTAATTGGGTTTGTGTCGGGCCTAGCTGCCGTTGCGCTCCAGCGCGGCACAAACTGGCTGGGGACAGAGCGGCTGTACTGGAGTACCCATCTTGTCTTTGGATTTAGCGGCATTCCCATTCCGCCCTTCTTGGTGTTGGCCTGCATTGGGTCGACGGGCGGGTTTGCCTCAGGGTTACTGATTGAGCGCTTTGCGCCCGAAGCGCAGGGTAGCGGCATTCCGCAGGTTAAGGCAGCACTAGCGCAGTTCCCCATCCGGCTGAATGGGCAAGTGGCCTGGGTAAAGTTAGTCAGCAGTATTTTGGCGCTGGGTTCTGGGCTTAGCTTAGGTCGCCAAGGTCCAACGGTACAGTTAGGTGCAGCCTTAGCAGCTCAGCTTAGCTATTGGCTCCCCACTGCCCCCGCCCACCGCAAACAGATGATTGCTGCCGGAGCCGGAGCCGGACTCGCAGCGGCCTTTAATGCGCCTTTGGCAGGCGTATTGTTTGTCGTAGAAGAACTCTTGCGGGATTTGTCGGGGTTAACGCTTGGAACCGCAATTTTATCCTCATTTATCGGCGCAGTGGTGGCTCGAACCTTGGGAGGTCAAAGTCTTGCGGTTAACCTGTCAACCCTAACCAGCTACACCAGTTTTTCAATTCCAGAAATTCCGTTCTACATTCTGCTGGGGGCGCTGTCAGGTCTATTTGGCGGCCTTTTTAACCGAGGGTTACTGGTCAGCCTCAACCTCAATCAGCGATTTTTGCCCATTGGCTTGCCCTGGCGCATTGCGTTGGCGGGGTTATGTAGCGGCACTTTACTGGGTTTGCTGCCTACTTCATTTCAAAACCTGGAAGGGCTGCGTCAGTGGATTAGCATGGGCGAAGCCGATTGGCCGATTGTGGCGCTGGCCTTTGTCGTTCGCTTTGGTCTGTCACTCGTTGCCTTTGGCTCTGGGGCACCAGGTGGCCTGTTTGCGCCGAGTTTAGTGTTGGGTGCCGCTTTGGGGCAGTTGGTGGGGCTGCTGCAAAGCCACTTCCTCGCAGCAGGCTTATCTTCAACCTATGCCCTGGTGGGGATGGGCGCTTTTTTTGGAGCGGTGAGCCGCGTTCCGTTTACGGGCATCGTCATTATTTTTGAAATGACGACAAATTTTAACCTGGTGTTACCGCTCATGATGAGTTCGGTGGTGGCCTATTTAGTAGCAGAAAAAGTCAGCCCTGGTTCGCTCTACAACCGCTTACTTCAGCGCCAAGGCATTGACTTAGCCCAGACAGGCAGCGAACCCGACAGCGTAGAGGGAATGCTAGACCGACTCACCGCCGCAGATATTATGCAGCGCCGCGTCGAAACCCTCTCCAGTGACCTCTCCCTTGCGCAGGCCATGAAGGCGTTTGCGCGATCGCAGA
>JAGVDA010000280.1 GCA_020058975.1 Thermosynechococcus sp. WC_1
CAGCGGAGGGGTGGGTTTTAAGTTTTACGGGGTTTAGAAAATCGAGAAAATTGACCTCTAACGACAGAAAATAGAGAAATTCGTTACTCAAAGCAGCTATTGAGCAGGTTAAACGATAACGGATTTTCGGTCAAGGAAAGTTGTTTTTGTCGAAAATATCTGTATGGATAGATATTTGAAGGAAGGAAGATTATCATTCAAAGCAATGTTTAGAAGTGCTTAACCAAGTGTCATCGCCTTTTTGAAACCCATACAGAGAGAGGGTTTTGAGATAAAAACTAATGATAATTCACAAAAAAATTAACATAGTTTTCTTTAAAGCGCGACTATACAATTCTGTCAAGTTTAAGCATTGTCGATCATTTCTTCATATCAAGCCCTCCGTAAATCTGTACATATTGATACCGTTCTAAGTGGCTTAAATAAGACTTAATCTGCCAATAAACGACTAAAACTTAAGGTTTCGTTACAGAAATCGCTGGCTTTCGCTTGGCGATCAGTTTGCTGTGGACTGGGAATGGGGGTTCTGGGGAGATCCGATAAGAACTGGATGCGAAGAGCAAATATAAAACACGTTTTTTCAACAAGTTTGTTTATGAGATAGAGCATATCATAAAGTAAATGTCCTGTACATGTACTTTGTGGTAATGTTGGCTCAAAGGCTTACACTATTGGGGCTGTGGAATAAATGAGATCTGGATTAGTGCCATCAGACAAACCCAGAATCACTCTATATCTGGCTGAGGACTTGAAAAAAGTAATCGAAATTTGGGCTGACCGAGAAAGCAGATCTGTCTCAGCCCAAATAGGTCACTTCATGAATCAATGGCTAGTCGAGAAGTCTACGCTTGTCATTGAACAACCTGAGGAGCTAAGACAAAGACTTGAAGAAATTGCCAGAGCAAAAGGAATGCCTGTTGAGGCTCTGGTTCTATCAATATTATTCAAGTCAGTCAGAGAGGAGATTTGACTTTAAAATTTTCTTGACGCTTGACAGGTCATCGTAAACAGAGTTTGATCGATCACAACAAAGGAGGTGATGTGCAACAAATGCTTTAAACGTGAAAAAACTCCGACTGGGGAGAAGGAGTTTTTTACGTAAACAAATTTGAGATGGTCTTTTGGGAACGCTAACCTTTGATTTCAGAGTCAGGTTGTTAGGTCGCCCGAATTGCTGATGCAAACATTCTAAGGTCAATGACCTCTAGAACGCAACTGTATTAGTCAAATTTCCTATGGAAAGACTGTCTCCACACACACTACAAACGTGGAGAAAAATCCGTGTACCTATTGTCGCAAGGCGATCGCCTACAAAAGCAGGCGCGATCTCTCTACATATGCGAGTCCCTGAACTCGACTCATTCCGCACAGCCAGCATTAGCCAAGCAACAGCCGGAGGTCGCTCATGCCCTCCACAAATAGCCTCACGCCCACATGCTTCAGCTTTGCCGTCAACAGCGCAGGCCGCGATAAAGACTGGGATTTCAAACTACTCGCTGGCAAATTCAAGGACAAACAAGGAACGATCGCAGACGTAATGAACCACGTCCGCTCAGGCCATGCCCTTTGTGCTGGACTACTGAACGGTAAGTGGCGCTCTAAGGCAAACGTCACAGGCTCTCAGTGGGTCTTGCTCGATATCGACAACTCCAAAGGGTTAACCGATGCAGACGGCAACCCGCTAGACGAGCAAGGCCACCCACTCCGTATCGGTCGCCAGTCCGTCGATATCAACGGGACACCCATCGACAAACCCGATGGACGCAGACAGGGCAAGGTCTATGACCATCAGCTCAGCATTGAAGAAGCGATCGCGCACCCTTTCATCAGCCAACACGCCGCGCTGATCTACACCAGCGCATCACACAAACCGGACTGGCACAAATTCAGACTGGTCTTTCTGCTGCCAGAGCTAGTCAAAGGCAGCGACACCATCGAAGCCCTAGTACGCTACCTCATGGCGCATCTCCCTCATGACCCGGCCTGTAAAGATGCCAGCCGCGTTTTCTACGGCAACACCCGCGCCGAGTTTCCGCTCATTAATCTAGCCGCAGCCCTGCCACTCGAATGGATTGAGCAAGCCAAAGCCGCCGCCGTCGAAGCCCGTGCTGAGCATGAGCGCAGACTAGAGCAAGCGATCGCAAGACGCGCCCAACTCAAAGCAACTGCCGAACAAGAAGGTTGGGATTTTGATGCACTGATTGACCAAGCGTTGAGCTATATCCCACCACGGCAGGAGGGCAGCGGCAACTATGATGAATGCCGTCAGGTACTGATGGCCCTGCATTCGCATTATGGTGATGGCGCTGAAGTGATCGCCGAGCGTTGGAGTCCGTCGATTGCTGGCTCAAGCTGGAATATTGCCCAAAAGTTCAAAAGCTTTAGGCGATCTGAAGGGATTGGAATCGGTACACTGTTTCACTTTGCCCGACAGTATGGGTTCAAGTTCCCAGAGCAGGTACGCTCTGAACCAGGGGATAAAGACTATCTTGAATGGCTAGAAGAACAGTTCAAAGTCGAAGCAGCTCAGGCTGAAGCCCACGCCGACGAGGACTTTTTGAGCAAAGTCTTTCGGTATTTTGGGACAGGCAAGAAGCGCAAAAAGACCCGCACACGGATAAAGGTAGAGCGCACCGCCGTTGAGCAGGATTTAGGCATCTATGCACCAGGGCGAATCCCTGAACACCGTCAGATAGGCACGGCCTCTAAGTTTTGGTACACACCAGGGACGGAAGATAAGCTTTACCGAGAGGCGATCGACAACAACTACCACATCCTCGACACCTCACCCACTGGCTCAGGCAAAACCCAACGCGCCGGACAGCTACGCCCTGAAGATTTTGCCTTTGAGCTGGACGGGCAGACCATTGAGCCAACCCTCATCTACTTGGGTGCTGATCACAGAAACCCAAAAACCGCATCTGTTGAGGCTAACTTTGCTGACGTCCCCAATCGTCATAACGGGATGTCCATCGACAAAACCAGACAAACCGCTTTGGGCAAAGATTACATCGTCAATCCCAAAGCTGAGCATGGCGTGAACGTTGAGCGCTTACCAGGCAATTGCCATAGGGCGAACGAGTTTGCCACTGCCCAACAGAAAGGACTGACATGGGCAACCGAAACCGCGACAGCTAACCCAATCTGTCAGAGCTGCCCTTACTTTGGCACCTGTGGTGATCCGACCGCTGAACATCTGCCAGGAAGCGGGTTCAGGGCACTACGGGCTGAATCGCTCAAACCTCAGAGAATCCGCATGTCGCCTGACCAGTACCCGCGCAATTGGGAAGGGGAAAAGACCATCAATATTTGGGATGAAGCAGCTCAGACCATTGCGGTATCCGATACCCTGACGGTGGCACTCGCTGACTTCGATGGAGCTTGGGCAACGCTAGAGCAAGGAGAGCCAGAGCTGCACCAGAAGCTTGCAGGAGTAAGGCGGGAGCTGCGGGGGTTACTGACAGGGAAACAGCCGCGCTATGGATTCAGTAGGAGTGAGATCCTAGAGCGGCTGCAATGGTGTAAATCTAACCTGAGTTTAAATGAAGTTGAGCGCATCCGAGCCGCAACAGCACCGAGTCTTGCTGATTTGTTTGGGGCGATTGACCGGATTGATACCACTGAAATTACCAGACAAATCAATAACCTCAAGGCCACCATTGGGCGACGGGCAATCAAACTAAATGCACTGGAGACTCAGATTAAGTCCTTAAAGTCTGACCTAACAGTACGCTCGACTGGGGTTCTCTTTGGCGGGGTGGACGAGCGAGTTGTGAAGCAGCAGATTGAGGATATGACACTTCAGTTCAAAGGGTTATCCGCTGAACTCAAATCCCTTGAGGCTGACCTGAGGCAGCTTGAGAGTGAGCGCGAATCACTCAAGGCCGTTAGTCGTCAGGTGCAGAACATTGACCGTCGAGAACAGGCTCAAGCGCTTGCGAATACCTTTGTCTGTTGGATTGCCCCTTTTCTAGAGATCATCATAGGCACCCTCACCGGAACCATCAATCTTCAGTATGGAAAGCTATTCATTCACCAGCTCAAGCAGCAGCACCGCCGCATCATCCATGAAGGTCGCGCCAATATCTTCCTCGATGCCACCGCGACCGCTGAATCGATCAGCTTTCGCACAGGCATTCCGGTTGAGAACATTCTCGTCTGTGAAGCACTTCATGATCAGGGTGCTACTGTTCATCATGTGCAGGTGCCGGACTTTGGCCTAGCGGGGAAGAATCGGAAGGACAGTACCGATGTCAGGATTAAGGCTGCGATCGCAGGGGTGGTGTCTCAGCACGAAGGCTGCAATCCTGTGGACAGTGAGCGGAGCCGAACTGTGGTGTTTGACCATCTGGGTAAAGCCCATGCTACGGCGGCTCAAGGCGTTCACTTTAGGGATAGTCGCGGCGAGAACTCCTTTATGGCAAATGATGTCTTTGTTCATGTGGGTTTGCCTATGCCCAATATTGGAGCGGTACGGATTGAATATGAGATTCTAGGCCAGGACGTGAACACCGTAACCAGCTTTGATGTCTACTACCAGAACGTCTGTGACGCTGAACTGTTTCAGGAAATGGGTCGAGACAGGGCACTCAGACGCAGCGGCACCATCTTTCACTACTGGCTCACTGACCTAGAGCTACCCTTTGAGGCTCAGGCCATGAAAGCCGCTGCGCTGTCGATTGATGCAGCCTCTCAAGCGGACATTACGAGGGGGGAGATTGGGAAAGCCATAGCTAAGCTTCTGAAAAGCGGAGGCAAGATTACGCAGGATGCGATCGCTTCTCTGGCTGATGTGTCCCAAGGGTGGATCAGCAAATTCTTCGCGGGGATGGGCGGTTGGCGCGTCTGGAGGCAAATTATTACCAGTCTTTTAAAGTCTTCTTATAGAACCAGTAATAATTTGGATTCTGCACTGGAAAACTTAAGCGATGATGAGCGGTGGATTGCTCAGGAATGGCTCAGTGAGCTGGTTGCAGCGTTTGAGGATGACCCGCAGGGGGTGGCTGAAGCTGTGGCGGCTACTGCGCTGGGGTTCGGTGGCGAGGCTTGGGCGCGGATTTTGGCAGCTACCGATAGGGTTGTGGTGGCGCGGTTGCTTGGGATGATGGCGATCGTCTGTCCAGGGTGGGCGATGGAGGGTGTTGCGGGGGTGATTTAGGGTTGGGGCTGTTCCCAGATTGGGGAATTTTGCGGGAATGCTGGGGTTTTACCTGTGCTGTTTGAGCGCGGGTGCTTCGGTTTGGACGATTAGAACTTTGTACTTTTGTTTGTGCTCAACGCCTTACGGCATCAAAGATCGTGGCACAAATTTGCGCTACTCGCTCAACGCTACAAAGCTTGTCATCTACCAAAAGCTTTGAGATGACGCAAGCTCATCAAGAGCAGGTGCAGCAGCTTATCTTAGGTTTAGCATTACGGCTGCGCAACGATAGTGAGTGGGAGCCAAGCACAGGTGAGCATTGCAAGAGATGCACGTATCAAAAGCATTGTGGGGCGGTCTGCGATCAGCCTGAGCCGCTGCCGGAGAGTAAGCGGAAGTTTAAGCTGGTGCAGCTCGCGCTGGCGGTGTGAGGCTGCGTGTAGGAAGAGGGGTGTAAGGATTCTCCATATCCCGATTGTTAGGCAGATTTTTGAGACTAGGGAAAGCGTTAAATACCCGGTCTTCCAATTTTAAACACTAATTGGTAGTTACTCTTTTCCACTCGACTGTTATAGAAGTGATCCTCTGCGTAAATGGATTGAGTGCCACCCGGATCGCTGATTGTCTTAGATTTGGGAACCCACCATGTACTAACATTTTGATACGCAAACCAATTATCTTCTCCTTGAGTCGGAAGGGATTGAGTTGGATCAGTTAAGTTGTAGAGTTTGGCTGCATCAAACACCATAAAATCATAGGCAATCGGATCTGCTGGTGCCCAGAGCGCATAAAAAAGTCCTAGAGCTGCTATCACAATTAATGCAACTCCTCCTGCATAACCTGCAGTACCCATTACACCAGTTTTAATCAAGTTAACTACAGCGCTACCAACGACTCCAGCAGCACTCGATGTACCCAACTGAACGTAAAACTGCTTTAAATATTCAAGATAAGCATCACCAAATGCTTTAATCTGCTGTTTAGCAGCATCTTCACTATCTACTTCTAAACCAATGATAGTGATTGCCAAAACCTCGCCTTTTTTGAGCTTATCGCGGAAGAGTTGCGCTCGTGGAAAATCAATTGGCTCTTTGTCATCCACATCCTCTGTATTCATAATTTCAACAGAGAAAAGGCTAGGCACAGTCTGTGATCCGTCAGGAATATATCGTGCCATAAAAGCTTGAAACCACGGCTCATCGCCCCCGCCGCCCGATGTTTCCTTGTGGCAAAAGGCTTCATCTGTCCATATCCCAAATACTGTTTCTGGATTTGGTTGTAGGTTAAGCCACACCTCATTACTTAAAAACTCAGGTGGTGCAGTCGCTCCTGGGATGGGCACGTAACCTATCTCATTTGGCACGATAACCTGTATGGAATATCGACCCGGTGGAACAAGAATAGTACTGAAACCTCTGTCAATAGATTCGGGAATACGAAACCTGATGATATCCTTTACTTCGCAGGTCGCAACTGGCTTACCTTCCCGTTGCTCAGGTGTTTTCTGATCACCCAGAACCTCACAGCTCAAAATTAACTCTTGAAAAGCGGGTGCATCTAATTTCCTAAGTTTGACCTTACAACCTTTAGAGAAGAAATTGAATCCACGCAAACTTACCTCTTGACCAGGATAAGTGACCGGAATGGTCAAGCAAACCGTTCGATTTTGTACTCTACTGAAGAAATTGTAACGAGGATGATCATTGCAGAACCCCCCAAAGCCGAATGGACTGTTGCTAGATGGAGGAGTCGTATAATCGCACTTCACTGACACCATTCCTGGACGGTTGAAATCTGGCTCTCGTGAACAGGTCTTCGAGAATTGATAGTCATCCCACGGAGCAAACGCCTCTAATGCAATATTTCCAGGAACAGTGACATCGGTATTCCGATACCACTGTTGATTATCCGCAGTTGGATTGATCCCACAAATCCAAGGATATGGCGCAGTAAATGTATTGTCCCCTCTGGAGTCTGGATCTCTAGGGAAGATTCTCGTCCAAGGTCTTACTTTCCCAGAAGAAGGAAGTCCGTTACTTTGATCGAAAAGTCTCGAACGACCAAAACGAACTGCTTGTTCAAGTAACGTTTCTAATATAAACGCTGGCTCAACCAAATTTTCATCATTTTTTGTGTCAAATCGTGTTTCAAAAATGCAATCTCGTTTAAGAGTAGGTACATTTTCATAAACTGCTAATC
>JAGVDA010000368.1 GCA_020058975.1 Thermosynechococcus sp. WC_1
AAATTTGCTCTTGAGGTTCCCCATGCGCTTTTGGCTGATCCCGATGTTTTGAAGGAGTGCGAAAGCCTCAATCGGGTTAAATATCAACTCGTTCTGACTAATTTTGACCATCTTTTTGAGGGCTATAAGGAGATCTTGCCGCTTTTCAGGTTTGTGAAGCTGGATCCGGCCCATGGCAATCCAGAGCAATTAAAAGAAATTATTGATAAATGCCATGAGCTTGAAATTCGGGCCCTGGCGACCGATGTCAATACAGTAGAAGCCTTCCAGCAGGCTAAAGAGCTAGGTTTTGATTTATTTGAGGGCTACTTTTTTACGCATGCCGCCCCAGAAACCTCTTTGCACCGAGATGAGAAGCACCTTAAGCTTCTGAAGCTGTTAACACTGTTACTTTCAAACCCAGAGCTCTCTCAATTGGATGTGGAGCTTAGAGATAATCCAACGGTGGCCAAGCACCTCATCAAGATTGCTGAAATTGAGGGAAAACGAAAGCACCGTAAAGTTGAAAACGTACGCGATGCAGTTGTCCTTTCCGGAATCAAGCGCATCACCCGATGGACCCAGTTATTGCTATATGCGAACAATACGGCAGGTGTTCATCTCGATTCCTTGCCTTTATTGCAGCACGTTTGTGTAAGGGCGTTCTTTATGGAGAATGCTGCGGGCCGTCTCGGAGCCGGCGGCGGCCTTGCTTCTACCGATTTGGCCTTCTTAACGGGCGGATTGTCATTGGTTGAGGTGCTGTTTGATAAGCCTAGCCGTGAAGTACTGGAAGACTTTAATTTGCCACACGTCGTAGTTGATGCGATTTCTGATGGAAGTGGCTTTTTAGGGCAATTGCTTGAGTTGGCTCGTGCTGCCGAGCTAGGTGATGAAGAGAGATTGCGCATACTGGCCGTAGATGATCTTGAGCCTTTGACAATGCAAGCCATTGCGGAAGATTCCTTGCATGCGATTCGTAGCTTCGTTCAGCAAACGCAAGAGGAGCCTGATGAGGACGAGTGGCCTGATGCTGAGGTTGAAGAGGCCGCAGATGAGCAGCCGAGTCCATAATGAAGCTTGTGTACCCCTTTTTAAAGGCTAGATCATGCGCTTTCGTAAAACATTAACGCTGTTTCCGGTAGTTTGTGGTGCTTTCAGTGCCAGCCTTGCCTTTTCTAACCCAGTCGGGGGAGGGCCGATCGCCGGCGGCCAAGTAGGTAGAAACCCTTATAATCCTGCCAATGTTTATCCCATTGTTACGCCTTACGCCTACCCCACCAATACACCGGGCGCCTATGACCCGATTAATGCGCCTCCTGTGCAGGGCGGTAGCTCAGTTACCAACGGCAATCGAACGATTAATGCCAATGGCACCACCTGCGTAATCCAGCCTGATGGCAAAAAGATCTGTAATTAAGCATCTAACTCGATGATTTCAGGGGAAGAACTGCCTAAAAATGAGGCCCAGGCCCTCATTTCGCACCTGGAGCAGTTAATTCATGACATGGGCCAACCCCTCCTGGTGATCCGATTTGCCATTGAGCTACTGTCTTCGAGGTCTGAAATGATCTCCAAAGAAGAGTTGGACGCAAAAATTGCCCTCATTAGTCAGGCTATCGATGAGTCGAGTGCCGTTTCTAGTGCTTTAAACGCCGATTTGCAAAAATTAAAGAAATTTCTTTAACAATTGTTAAAGTTTCCTAAATGGGTGTCGTAAAGAAATTCATGGGAAGTGTATTAAAAGTTAGTTTTTTGGCTTTTGTGCATTTTTAATATATTTAACGTTATTTAGGAGATATTCTTTAGTTAGAGGAGGTCATATGAATATGCAGATAAATTCAATTTCATCTTATGGTGGTTCGCCTGACCCATCTACTCAAGAGATCAGAAATAGATACCTAGGGGCCTTAAGCGCAGCATTGCGCAGCGGAGATATTGATGCAGCGCAACAAGCACTTTTGGGCTTTGTTGGCAGCGGGGGCATTATTTCACCCAGCACCCTATTTGAGAGACTTGAGCGCTCCCTGAGCACGGGTGATAAGACCCAAATGGACCAATTATCAAGGGATGTTGCGAATTCTGTAGAGGCGCAGCATGAAAACAGAGTGGCCGGACCTAATAATCCGCAGAGCCCCGGCAGTCCTAGCAATCCCACCGCTGATCGCACTGATCACGCCCTCTTGGTTGGCGCTGGTTTGGGCTCCATCATCAACACGTCCGCCTAAATCCTACCTAGGTAGTCTAAAAATAGAATAGAGTGCTATTTATGCCTCTATTCTGCGGATCAAATCCGTTTCCCCCACATTACATTCTTTATATCCCATGGTGATATCCAATGGGGTTATCGATTCTTTTTTGCAAAATGGGGATACATGATTCAGTCTGATCCGGTTCTAGTAGATGCGAATTCTGCAGATATTTTCCTGGGCAGAAATCCGATCCTCGATATTCGTGGAAAAATCGTTGCCTACGAAATGCTATTTCGATCGAAGGAAAGCCTAGACAACCACACCGACGATGATGATTTAGCTGCCAGTAGCAATATCATTATTAATGCGATGAGTCACTTTGGTCTTGAGAGTGTTCTTGGCGATGTAGACGGATTTATTCCTGTCTCCGAGAAGATGCTTGTTAGCAATACGATCGATTTATTGCCCCCGCGCAGAATTGTTTTGGAGTTAATTGATTTCTCCCGCTTTGGTGATGATGCGATTGAGCGCCTTCAGTCTCTGAAAAGAAAAGGGTTTCGTTTTGCCGTGGAGTGGTTTAACTTTTCCACTGCAAATGAAAAAATTACCCCTTTACTTGACTACATCAAAGTCAATCTTGCATTGACCACGGCTGATGGTAAGTCGGTAGTCTTAAATCAGTTGTCGCAGCCTAATTTCAAAGCACTGGTTGCCGAGATCCGTAAGAAATCTCCCGCGCTTGCCATTTTTGCATCGCACGTTAAAACCGAAGCTGATTTTGATGTCTGCAAGGACCTTGGCATTAAGCTTTTTCAGGGGGAGTATTTTTCTCAGCCAACCCTGCTTAAGGGTAAAAAGCCAAAAGCAGAGCAATTAAGCCTCATTCAGGTGATTGGTTTGCTGTTTAAAGATTCAGACATCGCTTCTATTGAGCCCTATTTTAAAAATAGCCCAGATCTAACGTTGGGGTTGTTGCGCCTCGTTAACTCGGTTGGGATTGGCGGGCATATGCAAATATCCAGTGTGCGCCAAGCTTTAGTGGTACTAGGCCAAAAACAATTGCTGCAGTGGATGATGCTGTTGGTATACACCCAAGCAGGATCAAAACTAAATACGGACTTACAGCAACGCGTTGTTAATCGCGCTAAGTTCCTCGAGCTCTTGTCACAACAGAATGACGTTGCACAGCCCGGCATCAGTGATCAGGCATTTATGGTTGGTATGCTATCCCTCATCAATCAAGTAACTGATTTATCGATTGAAGAGGTATTGGCCCAAATTCCATTGGCGGAGCAGTTACAAAAGGGGCTGCTACACCGAGAAGGTTTATTTGGTCAATTGCTCAA
>JAGVDA010000567.1 GCA_020058975.1 Thermosynechococcus sp. WC_1
GGTATAACGGCCTCTCGGCAAGAGAGTAGCAATAAACTGCTGGGCATTAATTTTCCACTGTCGCCTGGGGCAGACCGCAATGGCAAAACTCGGATCTCTGCGCTGCGATTGTTCCAAGATTGGACGCGACGACGATCTAAGGATGTATTTTCTGTACGCTCTCAATTCAATGCTGGGTTTGGGATCTTGGATGCCACGATTAACGATCAGCCTCCTGACGGTCGTTTCTTTGACTGGCGAGGGCAAGCGCAGTATGTGAGGCTATTGGCGCGCGATACTTTGTTTGTGTTTCGGTCTGACCTACAGCTATCGCCTGGGGCCTTGGTACCCGTGGAGCAATTTGCGTTGGGTGGGCAGCAAAGTGTGCGCGGGTATCGACAAGATGCACTGCTAACCGATAACGGCGTTTCGGCCTCGGCGGAGGTGCGCTTCCCAATTTTGCGGGTTAAGAGTATTAAGGGGCTACTGCAAATTGCGCCTTTTATTGATTTTGGGTTGGGTTGGAATAGTGGAGCAAACCCTGACCCTAGCCCTAATACATTGGTGGGGGCAGGGGTGGGGCTACAGTGGCAGATGGGCGACAGCTTAAATGCTCGTTTTGACTGGGGCATTCCGCTGGTGGATATCCGGTCAGATAAAAAATCGCTACAGGAGCAAGGGCTTTATTTTTCGATTAACTACAGCCCTTTTTAAGGGCGACATTAGGGCGTAATGCTCAAACTGACACGGATTAAACTGCGCATTTGCTTACAAAGGCTATACATTTCTTTTGCATTAAGCTAGGGAGCATCATATTTTGACGCATTCACTTCAGAGATACCTTGAATAGTGTCATAGACATTGCACTTGCAGCCCTCGCTCCCCTTTTTAGATATCCTTTTAAAAAACTGGGCAACCTGCTGGAGTTGTTTGAATTCGCTGCGAATCAGTAACAGCAGAGTTATAGGCCACCAGAACAACTTCGCCTTTGCGGTTATAAACCCACACCTGAGCAGGCGCAATTTGTGAAGAAGATTGCACAACAGAACTTACTGGATTGGGCACTGATTTAGACTCTGGCTTTTCTGCATTAATGTTGACTGGCTCTACTAAGCCAACCTGGGTTGATTCGCCGTTGAGATCTAGGCTGAGGCTAGGCGGCAGACCACCTCGACCGCTGTGGATAAATTCGCTACTGGAAGCTCGTTTGCAAGGATTCTAAGCAACGAGAGTTCTGGGATCAATAACCGTTGCAGGGAGTTCAACTAACCCCTGATTGGGGTCAGTGGTCGGATTAATTTGAACTTGACCTGATTGACCAAACTGAGAGCTGGCATCTATATCATTGCTCTGATTTCCTTGGATAGCTCTACGTTTTTCAATTCCAAAGATACCTTGAGAATTAATTTTTTTATTGCCGCCATTACCTCTTTCGGCTTTAGCAATGATGTCGCTACCATTGGATCCTATTGGAGGAAAGACAAGTAGGAAAGTAGAATTAATAAAAATATTGACGCCCTTGGCATCGCCATTAGCGGTTGCAGAAATTAAACTTTCGTTCTCAAATCTCAATAAATCCTTAATATGCAGAGTGATGTTTGCTCCTTCTTCTAACCCACTTATTGTCTCCTGCAGGGTGGGTTAAAACCCTCGCCTTCAGGCGAAGACTTCAGTAAGTACAGAACGATATTTTCAGGCATAGTTCGCTCCAGTATTTATGAGTTTTTTCCAATTCTTTGATGAGTCCGTACTTTACGCTATGTCCGACGGGACTTTCAGTCCGTTTTCGAAGCCACCGCCTGAAGCGCGGTGGTCTGTTCACTTTAGTTATGCTAACATAATAAAATACTAATTCTTAAGATCAAAAGCTACAAAAATTACAGAAATTTTAGAGCTGTTGATGATGCTATTAGGACTGTTCAGTTCATCTATAAAAATTAATTTGTTTCTAGATGGATAGATTGGAAAAAACTCAGTACAACCTTCTGAAAGGGTTGGTGCTATGTTAAGGCGTTGATGTTAACTGCTTAAAAATGAACCCTTCCTTCTCAAAAACTGCCACAATTTTGCCAGCCGCAGCATAGACCTTAGGCGTAGCGTTAAGTTTCCAGCCTCGCTGCTGGGCAATGCGATAACCCCATTCTAAATCTTGCTTTTGGGCAGTGACTTGCAGGTTTTGAGTCCAAGCGAATAGGTTCTTAGGCGCAACTTTTAGGACTGCCTCAATATCCCAGTCTGAAGGGCCAGGGACGCCGTCTCCAGAATTATCGTAAAAAACCACATGAAATTCTGCGGCTTCAATGGCTGAAGGCAAAACCAAGTAGCGTTTTAGAAAGCTAATTTTCTCTGCGTCGGTTGCAAACTGCTGGCTATAGGTATTGGTACTGCGATTGGGGGAAGAATTGGCGGCTACAAATGTATCAAAACACATTCTCAAGCCTACGCCCGTTACGGTCAACAGCATCAATCCCATTACGCTGCCTATGATCCAGCGATTTCGCTGCTTATCATTTGAAGGGTTCAATTTGTTTTACCTGAACAGTGGCATGATTGAAAGTGCTTGTAAGCGGCTAAGATGAGCCACAAAAATGAGCCACGGAGTGAATTAAAACGGTCTTTTTTGACGAGTCTATTCTGTCACTATAGAACCAGCCATCGTTTTGAGGGCAGTACGCGCTCAAGCTTTCACAGTGAATCCTTCAAATGCTCTTTACTGCGGCATAAAATTGCCGCATAAAAACATGAGTGAACCAGACCATAATGATCAATCTTGGTGGCAGCGCATCCCACTGTACTCCAAAATTGTTGCCGCCCTTATTTTAGCCGTACTGGTGGGGGTTGCGTTGGGGGCGGGTAAACCTAATCCTAGCTTTATTCCACTCATCAATAACTTGGTTATTCCCTGCAATCTGGTGCTGAAGGCACTCCGCGCGCTCGCTACGCCACTTATTTTGCTGGCGGTTATACACTCCTTTTTGACTGCGACTATTCCAGGTAGAGCGGGTCGTCGGGTTGCCATTCTGTTGATGACAAATACGCTCACCGCCATCATTATCGGTTTACTGGTTGCCAATATTATGCAGCCAGGGAAGTGGGGGAAAATTAATGTTACAGATGCAAAAACCGTTACCAAAACCCTTGACCCGTGGGGGCTACTTCAAGATATGGTGCCAGAGGCCATACTCAAGCCCTTGGTCGATAACAATGTTATTCAGCTTATTTTTGTGGCGCTAGCATTTGGGATTGTGCTGCGGGGATTAAAAACAGATCAAGTTGCCAAAGGGCAGACGGGCTATCAGGCGATTGAGCAGGTAATTACGCTATTGTTTGAGGCTGTGATTCGCATCTTGCACTGGGTGATTGCCTTTGTACCCCTCGCTGTGTTTGGAATTGTCGCTAAGACTATTGCACTTCAGGGGTTTGCGCCATTCAAAGCCCTGGGAGCCTTCATTTTGGCGGTGCTGCTTGCGCTGATGCTTCAGGCAACCTATTACATTCTGCGCGTACAGTTTGGCTCTTGGGTTAGCGCCAAACAGTTTCTGGTTGGCGCTTCTGATGCGCTTTTGACAGCACTGTCAACGGCATCTTCGACTGTAACCATGCCCATTACTTTTGAAGCGCTGATTCAGAAAATTGGGCTAAGAGAATCTTCGGCTTCTTTGGGTGCTTTAGTGGGCAGCAACTTTAACAATGATGGGACGGCACTGTACGAAGCAATGTCTGCGCTCTTTATTGCCCAGGTTCTGAATCTTGACCTTAGCCTACCTCAGCAGCTCATTGTGGTGTTCACCTCTATTTTTGCTTCTGTGGGGGCTGCTGGCATCCCAGAGGCAGGACTGGTGACGATGACATTGGTATTTACCGCTGTTGGATTGCCCACTGAGTACATTGCACTGCTGATTACGGTGGACTGGTTTTTAGACCGCTGCCGAACTGCTATCAACGTCATGGGCGATATGACGGTGAGCTGCTTACTGGATGGCAAGCAGCCCCAGTCTATAACCGCCCCAGACAAAGCATTAGTTTAGAGGTAGGTCTATCGCCCTCCTAAAGGTATTACCGCTCAATCTTTAACGGCCTTACTCTGCGCCAGAAGATTGATTGGGAACAGGCCGTTTCGGTCGCGCAAGTCCTTTCTTCGCCAGCCAAACTAAACCTGCTCCGCCCAATAGATAAGGGCTAAAGACCAAAAGCCATAGTGCAAGACGTAATAGATTTGTAGTGGTTTCACCGACGGCATGGGTCGATTGTGACCAGGTTTCCTTCAGGCGATCGCCCAGTGGTTCCCCCTGCTGATTTTGGGCGATCGCCGCTCGTAGGGTCAGATTAATACTAGAGTACGCCACCTGTCCCTTGAGGTTCTGCACCTGCGCCTGAATTTGCTCAACTTGACTGCGGATCTGGCCTAACTCTTGAGACACCTTCAGCACATCCGCCACCGAACCGGAGCGCTCCATAATGCCGAGAACCACCGTTTCAGACTTGCGTAAATTTCGCAGCCGCGCCTCAGAATCTACAATTTGAGAACTAACATCTTCTGCTTGGATAGAGCGCGTTTCAATGGTTCCCAACTTGGCAAGGTCAGCCAATGTTGCATCTAGCTGTGCTTGGGGCACCCGAAACTTAAAGGTTGCCGTCCGTCGCGTCTCTAAATCTTCGGGCACCTGATCCTGTAGACCGAGTAAGTCGCCCCCTCGCGCAGTAACTACTGCCGTCACTTTTTGAGTGGTCGTCTCTACGTTCTGTACCCGCAATTCTAGGCTTGCGGTTTTAATTAGTTGCGTCTTGGGCTGTGCAGCAACCGCCTTAGTAGGAGTCGTGACAGAACGCTCTGGCTGCGCTAAATTACTCTGCTGGAGACTTTTCTCTGCTAAATCTGCCGCCGCTGGGGCACCTCCAGTTGCGGCCTGGGGTTGTGCTTCATTAACCGCAGCAGAACAGCTTCCTAGCAGTATCTGCCCCAACATGACGCTGGCAATAAGTAGCTCGGAACCTCGTCTACGGCTGCTGCTGTCCACTCTGCAATTCTCCTTTACGCCAATAGGCAATATTATCTGCTGGAGTTATGGGGTTCAATGCATTGGTTACAGTTTAAGCAACGATTTTTATTGAGTGCTGCCCAAAGTCGCGCTTTTTTAATAGAGCATGCCACACTAAAAACTTGATGACTCGCTGATTCAGGGTTCTTCCTATGTCTGCTCATCAATCATCTGCTCATCAACAGGCTGCTCAGCTTAAAGACATTACACAACTGCTTCAAAGCATTGATCTCTTTGAAGGTATCAGTCGTCAAGATTTGAGCCTATTAGCCCAGCGTGTAACGCGCCAAAGATATCACGCGGGCGAAATTATTGTTCACTACGGCGAAGTTGGGTCAGTTTTGTACATCGTGGTCAGCGGTGAGGTGAATATTTATTTGCCAGGAGAAGACTCCCGTCGGGTTTCTCTCAAAGACATTTCACGAGGGGAGTATTTTGGGGAGCTGGCCTTGTTTGACAACCAGCCCCGAAGCGCCAGCGCCCTTGCCACTACCGATGTTGAGGTTCTAGAACTCACCCAAGCCACCCTGCTGTACTACGTCGAGCGGCACCCCCATGTGGCGATCGCCCTTTTACACACCCTTTCCACCCGCCTCCGCGCTACTGACATGCTGTTGTCTATGCGCGCCTCCAAAAATGTGGCTTTAGAGTACGACAGCAACCTGACTTGGAGCGATCGCATTGCCGATAAGGTTGCAGAACTCAACGGAAGCTGGATGTTTATTGTGTTTCTGCTGGGCACCACCCTCGGCTGGATGGTGCTTAATTCTGCTCGCCTGCTCCAAAACCCCTTTGACCCCTATCCCTACGTGTTTTTTAATCTGCTCTTAGCGGTTTTGGTGTCTCTGCAAGGGCCTTTAATTGTAATGAGCCAGAACCGACAGGCGCTCAAAGATCGCACCCATGCCAAAGTAGATTACGAAATTAACCTCAAAAACGAGGTCAATATTGAGACTTTACTGCGAGAGCTAGGTGAATTTCGGATGGAAACTCATCAGCGTCTTAGTCGTCTAGAAGCTCAAAATGCTTCAAAACCAGATCGTTCAGAACGCTAAAGCTGAAGTGAACAACCAATGAGATGATCGTCAAAGACCCTGCTTAAGGTTTGAGGTAAGTGTAGCTGCCTAAACTTTGCTCATAGTTTTTGAGCAAAAGCTGAGATTCTTGCAGCGTAATTTTGCCTTCTTGCAGCGCCAGTTCTGCCTGGTTACGGATATTTTCGAGCAGATCTTCAGCATCGTACTGCACATAGCCCAGCACGTCTCGTACTGTGTCACCTCGTACAACATGCTCAATCTTGTAGCCCTTGGGTGTCAGGCGAATATGTACCGTATTGGTGTCGCCAAAAAGATTGTGCAGATTCCCCATAATTTCTTGATAGGCTCCGTTGAGGAACATACCCAAGTAGTAAGGCTCACCTTTTTTAACAGGATGTAGCTCTAGCAGAGACTTAACATCCGCTTTAAGGTCAATAAACTGAGCAATTTTGCCATCGCTATCGCAGGTTAAGTCGGCTAGAGTTCCACGACAGAGTGGCTCTTCATTTAGGCGATGGATCGGCAACACCGGAAAAAGCTGATCAATCGCCCAGCTATCAGGGGCGGACTGAAACACAGACAGATTGGCATAGTAAATAGAGGCCATATTCTGTTCTAGAGATTCTAAGTCGTCGGGCACGTACTCTTGCTGACGCGCAATGCCCAAAATCTTATGGCAGCAGGCCCAGTATAGACGCTCTGCCCGCGCCCGATCCGTCAGGCTGAGGTAGCCTAGGGTAAACCGGTTAATGGCTTCTTCTTTAAACTGAATCGCGTCGTTATAGGCTTCTTGATAGTTGTCAACGTCTATAGACTGGTAGGTTTCGTAGAGATTCCGAATGGTCAATTGCTCATCAGGGCGCAGGGGTTCTGGCACTTCAAGCACCACTTCGCTGGTGCCCACAATGTCAAACACAAGTACCGATTGATGAGAGGCGATCGCCCGTCCACTTTCGCTAATGAGGGTGGGCACGGCAATATTAGCAATGGTGCAGGCATCTTTAATTTCTGCCACTACGTCATTGGCGTAGTTTTGCATGTTGTAGTTTTTAGAGGCGTAGAAGTTGGTTTTAGAGCCGTCGTAGTCTACGGCAAGGCCACCGCCCACGTCTAGGTATCCCATCGGTGCGCCCAGTTTTACCAGCTCCCCATAAATTTGGCTGGCTTCTTTAAGGGCATCTTTAATCACGCCAATCGAAGAAATTTGAGAGCCAATATGAAAATGCAGCAACTGAAGGGAATTCAGTAGATCGGCACCCTTAAGTTTTTCTACCGCCTGAATAATTTCAGGGATGGTGAGGCCAAATTTAGCGCGATCGCCAGCAGAAGTGCCCCAGCGCCCTTCGCCCTTTGCGGTCAGCTTTGCCCTTAATCCCACAATGGGCGCAATACCCAGCTTACGGCTAGACTCAATCACCAGGTCTACTTCTTCGACCTGTTCTAGAACAATGACGCACTTTTGCCCTAACCGCTGCGCCAAAATGGCAGCTTCAATATATTCGCTGTCTTTATAGCCGTTACAGATTAGCAGCGCACCTGGCGTGTCTAGCATCGCCAAGGTAATCATTAGCTCTGGTTTAGAGCCAGCCTCTAACCCAAACTGATGCGACTTCCCAAATTTGACCAGATCCTCAACCAAGTGCCGATGCTGATTGCACTTAACTGGAAACACACCCCGATAGACCCCAGGATAGTTATA
>JAGVDA010000406.1 GCA_020058975.1 Thermosynechococcus sp. WC_1
AAGTGCCTGACAATATTTAAGCGTGGGATGATCCTTCACCGGATGGGCACGACTAAACCAGTCTTCGCGCTCTTGACAGCAAAAATAGTGCCCTTCAAATAGCTCCGAGGGCAGAATAACCTGTGCCCCCGCAGCGGTAGCTTCACGAATGCGACCTGTAACGTGTTTTAGATTAATGTCTCGGTCATCGGTGAGCTGAAGCTGAATTGCGGCAACGGTGAGAATTCGAGAAGACATAGTGAGTGCGTTCGGGTTCACCCCTATCCTAACTGGGCTGCTGCTGGGTAATGCAATGGAATGCGCCCCCTGCTGTCAAAATGGCCTTAGCCGACAGCCCTATGGTGCGGTGGTTGGGGAAATGAGGGGCGATCGCCGCCACCGCAGCTTCATCAAATTCAGATCCATAGGTGGGCACGACCACCGTACTATTGCCAATATAAAAATTGACGTAGCTCGCTGCCATAACTTGGCCTTCATCATCTAACACCCGCCCTGGCGAAGGAATGGTGACAACCTTAAGTTGGCGACTCTGGGCATCGGTAAACGTCGCAAGGGTTTGCTCAATTCGCTCTAGGGTCGCTGCATTGGGGTCATCTGCACTTTGGGCAACCATACACATCACTACGCTTGGGGCAATGAATCTGACAATGGTGTCGATGTGCCCATCGGTATGGTCATTGAGCAACCCATCCTCTAGCCAAAGAATTTTTTGGTACCCTAGTGCCGTTTTTAAGAACTGTTCTAGCGTGGCCTGATCGAGGTCAGGGTTCCGATTCGGGTTGAGCAGGCATTGGCGCGTGGTTAAACAGGTTCCTTCTCCATCCGTTTCGACTGAGCCACCCTCTAAAATAAAGGGATACTCAAGCACCGTTAAACCCGTCCCTTTCGCAATTTGAACCGCAACTTTTTCATCTAATGGCAATGCAAACTTGTTGCCCCACACATTAAAGCGAAACGCGGCGGCTGCAACCGCACCTGCACCATCTTTCACAAAAATGGGCGCACAGTCTCGCAGCCAAATGTCGTCATAGGGGATGAGATGAAAGTTAACGGGGGTGCCCACTAGGGAGTGTCTCGCCAGCTCTAATACCTCTAGATTGGCTGCCAATAGCTCAATTTGTTCACCTTGGGCTTGACCTGTCGCGGGGTCAACATCGGCGATCGCCTGACACAGCGCCACAAATTCTGCCTGAGCTGCTGCTAACGGTTTGCCCCATTCATATTCGTTATAGGGGAATGCAAGCCAGCAGGCACGATGATGCACCCATTCAGCGGGCTGGTGAAAACCATGAGCAGTCAGGTTTTGAATCATGGGGCACAGAACATAAATAAGTCGGCAATGTTTTTATGGTAGCGACTGAAGCTAGATTCTGTATGTCTTCATCTAGGCCGTTCTTAGAATTAAGTGTGGCTAGAGCCATAAATAAGGGTTGTGCTTAAAAAACACTGTGTGCTATATTCATTGGTCGGTAGGTAGTTTGGGTCGATGCCCGAGTGGTTAATGGGGGCGGACTGTAAATCCGCTGGCTACGCCTACGCTGGTTCAAATCCAGCTCGGCCCATACCTACGTTGCCCGTGTGGCTCAGTGGTAGAGCACACCCTTGGTAAGGGTGAGGTCATGAGTTCAATCCTCATCACGGGCTTTGATTAGAATGGCAAAAAATGTTCAGTTGCGGTTTACTGAGTCAGTAGATACTTTGGTACGTCCACGACCCAACCGTTCTGCATGGTTACGACGCGTCATCACTGAAGCGGCACAGCGCGAACTGATAGAGGATGGTGAAGTATGACTCAGGCAACTGACACTGATATTAGAGAGCTTCGAGACTTAGTCCTAGGGCTAGACCGCAAAATAGACGGCCTTGATAAAAAGATGGATGTCTACATTGCTCAAAATACTGAGCAACTGAAGGGACTGGATACCCAGCTTACTGATTTCAAAAAAAGCACTGATACTCAGTTTGCAGACATTAAAATCCAGCTTCGGGCACAAGATACGCGGTTATGGGGTTTCATCGTAACCCTATCCCTTGCCATCATCGGATTTTTATCAAAGCTGGCATTTTTCCCACAAACTTGACCCATTGAGCGGCGTACTACAGACCGTAATTTAAGACCCCTTACCCCGAAATCTACCCCGCTATTTTATTGATAATTCTCAAAAGCTTCTCTGTATATAATCTCTAGCCTTTGCTGAACCATCCTTAGCAAGAGTGGGGTCATGAGTAAGTCGTTCGACAGATGACAACAACCACATCTAGCGCGAACCAAGAACGGATGGATGTAACCACACGGCTGTCTGCTCTTAATCGAAAAGTGGACGAGATCGCCTCTCATCTAGGAGTGAACTGATCAGCTTCTTACCAAAGCTGGCATTCTTCCCACAAGCTTATTGATGTGTAGATTGATATCCATGCTATCTATCGATAGGCTCAAAGATCGGCTGTTTCTATCCCCAGTTCACGCTTCAGCAGCTCGATCGAGTGGGGGTCAATATAGCTGTCACAGCAGACCACCTGAGGAATGCGGATGAGGTCATCGGCAGCCTTTGCGATCGCCGCTTTCACTGGGGCACAACTGGCGCGATCGCAGATAATCGTCTGAGATTGCTTAATCAACGCCCGTAGCCTCGTCGCATCTTGGCACTGAGCCGTCATCACATACAGATCTTCGCCCCGCACACTATGCACCATCACCTCTGCCACACCCAAAGTGCCAGAACTTAAGCTGACCAGCCCCACCCGAGACCCTGCGGGGAGCGAGTGGATTAGCGCCAGCTCCCGCTGATAGTTATAAATGTCGATCGCAATAATGCGGAATGCCCGGCTGGCAGGCTGGTCGGCTTGTTGCAGCTCTTTAAGCAAATTCTCGGCTTGGCTGGTGAAATAGCGCACCGTCACCAGCGTTGCGGCACTGCGCTGGGTCAGCACCGCTGCTAAATCTTCTAAAAACACAAGCTGTACCGGTATCGACAGGGCGCTTTGCAGCTCCTGCACAATAATTTCCCCAGCGCCCAGGTCGTGGCGCGGCACCGTCACCAAAAGCTGGGTACTGGCTCTCAGGCGTTCATCCATCGCCCGCAGAAATAAATCTCGCACCTGGTTGAGAGAATAGCCCTGCTGTAAAAAACCATCCAGGCTTTGCTCAATCATTTCCCGAATAGGGACAGGCGTTGTATTTGCAGGTTGGGTACTTTCTTGACCCAAGGCGCGCACATAAATGCCAGAACCCATGTGGGCTTCTACAAAGCCAGCCGTGGCTAAGCGCTCATAGACCTTGCTGATCGTATTGCGGTGTAACCCTGTCTGCATCGCCAACTGGCGTGTGCTGGGCAGACGATACCCTGGTGAAAACTGACGAGAGGCGATCGCAAAGCAAATCTGGCTAAAGAGCTGCGTTGAAGCCGGAATTTCGCCATCGGTTTGAATATGAAACTCGACCATGCTAAAGACTTAACCTATTGCGCGATGACCTTACCTAACCTTAGAAGCATTTTTGATGAATAATGAGCCTTGCTGAACAGACAAATAATTTTGAGGAGTTAGCCCGTAACCTAAAACCTAAGAGAGATAATGTCAGCAGCCCCATCAGAACAGACGTCATGCTATGAGTATCTACGAGATTAAAGCATCAACGGTTTCGTTTCCCAACGGCGATTTATTGATTGATGCCTATTTAGCCCAGCCGTCTGCATTGGGTATATACCCAGCCGTTATCGTATTTCAAGAGATTTTTGGTGTCAATCACCATATCCGAGATGTCACAGAACGTATTGCCAGAGAAGGCTATGTGGCGATCGCCCCTGCA
>JAGVDA010000342.1 GCA_020058975.1 Thermosynechococcus sp. WC_1
ATGAGCCACTTGGGCTGTCATCTCTGGGACTGTTAGGAGAGGATCTGCTGTCGGTAACATCTTTCGCTGGCCTCTGATGCTGCTTTATTTAGATGGATATTAAAATCCTATGCCCCTTAAGTATTTCAAGCACTTGTTTTGATTTCGCCAACAGCATCAGGGACGAAACCCATGCCCCACAATGATTCACTGCATCGCATGCTAGAAAGATAATCTGAGCAAATTAACAGAATGAGGCTCACACAAAGGCGATCACCGATAGTTCATGATCAGTCCAAAATCGGTCAGGGATTGGATTTCATGCTTCAACCCAATCTACCAATTTGGGAATTAGCTGCCTCAAACAAAAGCTGTGTAGCTGGAGTACGCGTTTTTTGAAAACAGATTCCATTTTTTACCGCATCTTTCAGTCCAATCCCGAAATCTTGTTTGAATTGCTGGGGCAATCGCCTGAGTTAGCCCAAGGGCGAGAGTTTGGTTCCGTTGAAATCAAACAGGTTGCCTTTCGCCTAGATGGGGTTCTATTTCCCAGTCCCGATGCTGCTGATCAAACGGTCTGGTTTATTGAAGTCCAGATGCAAAGTGATCCCGTTTTTTATCAGCGCTTTTTTGCAGAAATTTACTTTTATCTCAACCTGTATCCTCAAACCGCTGATTGGCAAGCGATAGTCATTTATCCATCTCGAAGTATTGAGCCTAAAAATCAAGTATTGTACCGAGCGAATCTCAACAGCGACCAAGTTCATCGCATTTATCTAGAGGACTTTAGCAAGGCTTCAACAGAGTCATTGGGAATTGGCCTGATGCAACTCATTGTTTCGGATGCTGTGGATGCGATTCCCAAAGCCAAAGTATTACTGGCAAAGACTCAGCCGCTTTCTAAGACAGATCCAAAGTTTGCAGCGATAATGGAGCTTATCGAGACGATTGTGGTTTACAAGTTTCCATTGTTAGGCCGAGAGGAAATTGAGAATATGCTGGGATTAAGCGAACTCAAACAAACCAGGGTTTACCAAGAAGCATTGCAGGAAGGGGAGCAGATTGGTGAGCAACGGGGTGAACAGCGGGGTGAACAAACGGGTGCCCTACGAGAAGCGCGATCGCTCATCCTACGCCAATTAACACGTCGCATCGGAGCAATCTCGCCCAATTCTGAAGCCAAAATTTCTGCACTCTCCATTTCCCAACTTGAATCATTGGGTGAGGCATTGCTAGATTTCTCTAGCTCGGCTGATTTAGACAATTGGCTCAGATCGCAGCCCTAAGCAAAACTAGCCGCGATGGCACCCATCCGTAAAAACGAAGGCTGCGATCGCCTTCTTCATACCATCGGCTCCACCTTACTCTCTAAAACAAAGGATTCCATTAGCTTCTAACCAGGATCTCATTGATGAAAAGCCCACAAAGCATTTCAGTGCCACGCCCTTGTACCGCTAGCACTTGAGAAAGTGCCAACTGAACCACCTCCACGCCAGCCCCCACCTCAGACGATCGCTCTGTCAAATAGCGTTTCCATTGACGGCTCCCTGGTTGACCCGCAAAAAGCTGAAGCATGTGCCGCGTAATTTTGTGCAGTTTTTGCCCCTTTTCCGTCCACTGCACAATGTAGGGCAGCATCGCAGCCACAATAGATTCAGCGGTTGGCGGCGGCGAATCTTCTCCATAAATGAGCTGATCTGCTGACGCGAACCGAAAAGGGTTGTCGTAGGCAGCTCGCCCAATCATGACCGAATCAACCTGTTTTAGATGATCTTGCGCTTGAGTAAGCGTCTGGATGCCGCCATTAATCTCAATCGCTAACTGCGGGAAATCTTGCTTAAGCCGATACACGTCTGCATAGCGCAACGGCGGCACGTCACGGTTTTCTTTTGGGCTTAAGCCTTGCAGCCACGCTTTACGGGCATGTACCGAAAAGCGATCGCACCCCGCTGCCGCAACGGTCGTCACAAACTGCACCATATCTTCATAGGCATCACGGTCATCAATGCCAATCCGGTGCTTAACCGTCACAGGGATAGACCCTGCCTGCCGCATCGCCGCTACGCATTCTGCCACCCGCTCTGGCTGAGCCATAAGGCAAGCACCAAAGTTACCGCTCTGGACGCGATCGCTGGGGCACCCTACGTTGAGATTAATTTCGTCATAACCCATGTCTGTGGCAATTTGGGCACATAGCGCCAGCGCCTTGGGATCATCTCCGCCGACCTGAAGTGCCAAGGGCTTTTCGGCGGGTGAGAAGCTGAGGAGATAATGGCGATCGCCGTGCATAATGGCAGCGCTCGTCACCATCTCGGTATACAGCAGCGTCCTGCGGGTAATTTGACGCATAAAGTAGCGAAAATGGCGATCAGTGCGATCCATCATCGGAGCCACACTCAGCAAATGCGGGGGAGGCAGCACCGAAGCCAAAACAGTCTTTGTAGAAGCCTCAGCCATCATTATTGACCCGTTTCATCTAGAAAAGTTTGGACTGTGCCATCTTGACGCAGCAGGAGTCGAATATTAGAACGAGCGCCCGACCCAGAGACAAACGCAGAAGAAGGCTGAGGTAACGGCACCTGATTAAGATACTGCTGGGCTGACGCGCCAAGGGGTTCAACCGCACCGAGCGACCCATTTGCATTAACCGTCACGCGATACTCTAGATTTTTTTGCGGTAGAGAAGATGGCTGCCATCGAGAGGCAACATAATCACGCACTTCTGCCACCTGTGGTGTGGTATCAAACAAGGTTGATTGCCCAGCCGCTTTTTGGGGTGCAGGAGCCGACTCAAAGGATTGAGACAATGCTCTAGAGCGCATTGTACTCCCGACGCTGGACGGCGCAGAAGCATCAGCCTGAGATCCAGCCGCAATTGGCGCAGATGGGGCTTCAATCGACGGAAGACTCGCAATGCTCTGAGGCGGCGCTTCGGCAGTAGCGCGAGATTGCCCAGTGGGTTGCGGCTTTGCAGACGAGGACGGTTCGGCTTGATTTAGGTTTTGATTGCCTGAACGTCCGGCAGTAATAGAGTTATCAGAACGGTTAGGGAGCTGAATAGACGGCAAATTAAGGGGACGCGAAAGTGCAGACGGCAAAGGAGACGGGGTCGATGGAAGCGGCGTCGCAGACGGAGCCATTGCGGTTTTTGAAGTTGACGCGGAGGGGGTGACGGCAACAGGTCCAGTTTGAAATAATCGCCAAGTAGCGGTTCCCAAGCCCACGGTGAGCAACACCACCGCAGCGCTTCTAAGAAAGGGCATTACAGAAACAGGGCGCTCCGCTGCAATCAAGGTTGGCATTTGCTGGAGTTCTGCGGTGCAGTCTTCTAGCGCCGTTGCCAGATCATAGAGTTGAGATACCTTCAGCAGCAGACTTGGCCCCGATTGAGCCGTGGCTAAGCTACCCAGCATTAATTCATGGGTCAGTAGGCTGCGAGGCCGCAGCGCGAGTTCAGCCGTCGTATCATTGATGTCTGGCGCTGACGGTTCAGGTTGCAGCCCAGAGAGTGGCAGATCCGTCGCTCGACTTGCCAGAACCGTTTGAATGTAATGGGTGACGGTTTCTGTGAGTGCTGATAGCTGGGTCTGATCGCCATAGATTTCGATGGGTTCACGGGCGCGCTGCGCTGAACTGTCAAAACTCAACAAAAACTGAAGTGATTTAATGGCTGGTGTCCGCGTCCACCGCGACAGGGGGGATGCTTTCGCCGTCACCTCAAGGGTACAGGTGGGCGGCGTATACAGCTTAGAAATGGTGGGGCTAAGAACAGACATTACGCTTCGTTGCCAAAGAAATCATGGAGGAACAGGGTAAAGCAAATTGACTGGGTGCGATTACTGGGTACGGTCTAAGAGAGACATCCACAACCGACGAATGCCTTGAGGCGCACTATAGAACAATAGGTCTATTAACAGTTTTAACCCGATATCGGTTAAGGCTGCTGGGGTGCGGTGATCATCCTCCATCCGTTCTTGATAGAGGTTTGTGAACTGATCGAGGTAGTCTCCGAGCAAAGCGGCTTGATGGGGTGGTCGGTTTTGCTCGGCTAATTCTTCAAGCAGACACACTGCACGTCGAATTGTTTGATGGTGTTTTTGAGCCAGATGGCAGCTAATTAGCACCAGCGATCGCGCTTCTTCAATATCCAGCTTTTTGCGTCCGCCTGTCCCCCGTCGGATCGGGTTAGACTGTCGCAGCCGCCACAGCGCCACGCGATCGCCCACCATTTCTTGCACACCCAAATCGACAGCAGCCTGAAGCATGGCTTCAGACCCAATGCCCGTTAGCGCCTCTAACGCCATCAACACTAGGTCAATCTGCGTTTTGATATTGTCGAGCTGATCGCCCGTTGGCTGCGCCATCGCAGTGCCCCACTGATGGTGATCAGTGAGAGACGGGACGGAAGTGGCGATCGCATCAACAGAAGAATCCATGGTGTCATTGAATACAATGCACCCTCATTATTAGTCTGTCGGTAGACCCTAGCGCAAGATATTGGGTGAATTCCTCGAACTGGCTCAATTCTCCTGACGGAACGGCTCATGCTTTTATAACAATGGCGCAACCGTGAACGAATTGGTGCGCGGTTGCTGAAACTGCAACGTCTTTAAAACTGAAGCGAACCGAACCCAAGAAATGGCCTTTACTGCAATGTGGAGATAAATCTCTTGGTTTTGGTATGCCCAACCTTTACAGTAGAAGCGTTGTACTTAGACCAAGGGCAGATCTTATGGAGTGGACGACCGAAGCTGAAGCACGGCTCAAAGAGATTCCCTTTTTTGTCCGCCCTGCCGCCCGTAAAAAAATTGAAAAATTTGCCCAAACAGCAGGAATAGCTCAAATCACAGTGGAAATTTACGAACAGGCCAAACAGCAGTTTGGCTCCAAAAACTGAGGATTCGATCGCGTCCCTGCCCTTCATCTCTCATCGTTTTGACCTTACCCCATCCCTCTCAAGTCATTGAGCAGCAGTGGTTTGCTCGTCCTGCGCCAGAAGTTGCCCCAGATCTCATTGGTTGCGTTTTGGTTCGGCAGCTCCCCAATGGCGAACGGCTGCGGGGCATCATTGTTGAGACAGAAGCCTATGGCCCTGACGACCCCGCCTGCCATGCCTACCGCAAACGCACCCCGCGTAATGCCGTGATGTTTGGCGTTGCGGGCTATAGCTACGTTTACTTAATCTATGGCATGTACCACTGCTTCAATGTTGTGACCGATCAAGATGGTGTAGCTAGCGCTGTCTTGATTCGTGCCCTTGCGCTGCAAGACATAGGCTCAGAGTCAGCAGCGCTATCGCCCAAAGCCCAAGCGAGGCTGGCAGCAGGCCCAGGCAAACTCTGTCGGTGCCTAGAGATTGATCGCAGTTTGAGCCAGGTTCCGTTGATGCATGGTCAGCCCCTTTGGTTTGAGCATCCTGTACGGGAGGCGGATGCTGAAATTTCATCTCTAGAACTGGTGCAAACCACTCGTATTGGGCTAACTCAGGGCGTAGAGATTCCGTGGCGCTGGTATCTCAAGGGTTCGGCAGCCGTCTCTAAGCTTTAGATATACATCCTGTAGGGGCGCACATACCTTGCGCCCCTACGAAATGCTGAGCTACTACATTCGTTCTAAAACAGAAATCCCTAGCAAAGAAAGACCTAGCTTAAGCGTCCGTGCCGTGGTGTGGCACAGTAGCAGCCTTGTGGTGCGCTGAGGTTCTGGCGCATCCAAAACCGAGCAGCGGTCATAAAACTGATTAAACTTTTGGCTAAGCTCAAACAAATACTGACACAAGCGATTCGGCATCAAGTCTTCGCTCACCTGAGTAATTACGTCTGCCATCTGCAAAATGTGCTTGAGCAACACCCGCTCTGCTTCATCTTCAAGGGAGATGGGCAAATCCGACGCAATTTGATCAAAGTCAATGTTGCCCTTACGGCTAATGCCCTGCACTCGGACGTAGGCATACAGCATATAGGGTGCTGTATTGCCCTGAAGCGCCAGCATTTTGTCGTAGCTAAAGATATAGTTACTGGTGCGGTTTTGGCTTAAATCCGCATACTTAACCGCCCCAATGCCGATGGTTCGCGCTGCATCTTCAATAAAGTCTTCAGATTCTGAGCGCTCTTCGGTTTGTAAGCGCTGCTGGAAATCTGTACGGGTACGGGCGATCGCCTCTTCCAGTAAATCCTTCAGCGGCACCGTATCCCCAGAGCGGGTTTTAATGCGCTTGCCGTCTTCTCCTAGCACCAAACCAAAGGGCGCATGGACTAGCTCTACCGTTTCTGGCACCCATCCAGCGCGACGCACAACCTGAAACACCTGGGCAAAATGATTCGATTGGCCTACATCTGTGGTGTAGACCAGTCGGTCTGCTTTATCTTCTTGAATTCGGTAGCGGATGGCAGCTAAATCTGTGGTGGCGTAGTTGTACCCCCCGTCAGACTTTTGCACAATCATCGGCAGCGGTTCCCCCGCCTTGTTGGTGTAGCCTTCTAGAAACACGCACTGGGCACCCTGATTTTCCACCAGTAGCCCCGCCGCATCCAGCGCCGAAACCACCGCCGACAGCATCGAGTTGTAAAACGATTCACCGCGATCGCAAATCTCTGGCGAAACCCCCATTAGGTCATAAATCAACCGATAGGAGCGCTTCGACAGGTCACAGACAATCTTCCAAGCCTTTAGAGTTTCTGCATCCCCAGCCTGAAGCTGAACCACCGCCAGCCGCGCCGCGTCCTGAAAGGCTTCATCGGCATCAAACCGCTGCTTCGCTTCTCGATAAAACGTAGATAGCTCCCCTAAGCTTAAGTCGCTGTCTGCATCTAAAGCTGTGGGATATTCTGAGCGCAGATGGGCAATCAGCATCCCAAAGGGTGTGCCCCAGTCGCCGACATGGCTCACCCGAAGTACGTCGTGCCCCAAAAACTCAAGCACCCTTGCCAGACATTCCCCAATCACCGCAGGGCGCAAATGCCCAACGTGCATTTCTTTGGCAATGTTAGGGCTGGGGTAATCGACCACCACGCGCTGGGGATGCAGAACCGTCGGAATACCCAAACGAGGGTCTGCTGCGATCGCCCTGAGCTGCGCCTCTAAAAAAGCAGGCTTTAGGGTGAGGTTAATGAACCCAGGGCCGGCAATCTCCGGAACCTCGCAAATGTCATCAATACATAACGCCGCCACAACTTTAGCCGCCACCTCACGGGGGGGCAAACCCACCCGTTTCGCCAACGGCAGTGCAACATTCGCCTGATAGTCTCCAAACTTAGGGTTCGTCGTCACCCCAAGTACTGGATCTATCGCCGCAAACTCATCTCCAAAGGCCGCTCCAAGCGCGGCCTGGAGTCGGTCTCTTAACGTATCTTGAACTGAAGCCATAGCTTATCGGCGACGGGCCTCGCGTTTTTCGTTATCTTTTCGTCGGCGATCGCGCCACTCGGCTAGCGTTAAATACGCTACGCCGCCCGTCACAATAACGAGCATACCAAGTACCGCAGCCGACATTACGCTGACGGGTGAAACTTCCACGCTTTCTTTTACTGAGCCAGAGATAGATAAACTAAATCAACTGAGTGGTCAACACTACATACCGTGGCGACCCCAGACTACCATGGCGATCGAAAACGTAAATAGCGTTAGCAAAGAAACCCAGCCTAGTGTCAGGATATCCATAGGAGTTAGCGTTGAGCTTCCATAACTGTTGTCCCTGATTTTATCTCGAAATGGATATCTGGCTGAGCGTTTTCAGTAAAAACTTTGCTGCGCCTTCCAAAATTCTGGCAAACCTTACGTTTGAGTACCGTCATAGAACCGATCCATCCCATCACACAGCCCCTAAAAACTTATTTGTATTCTTGGCGCTTAATAGCGTAATTTGCCTCTATCGAGCGGGTACCCTAAGTGAGCAAGCATATTTGTGCTACAGCAAGTCTGTACATCCACTAATGATTTCCTCATTTTTA
>JAGVDA010000026.1 GCA_020058975.1 Thermosynechococcus sp. WC_1
CATTGCCCAATGGTTTGCCGGAAGCATTGATTGATTGATGCCGTCAACAACGGCAGATTTTCGAGGGGTAAACTCAAGCCTGCTGCAAAGGGGTGTCCGCCAAAACGATCAAGGAGATGCGTCTGCTGCTGAAGCAGATCATAGAGGTCAATGCCCCGCACAGAACGTGCAGACCCTCTCAAGATTGTTGCTGTGTCTGGAGTAGAGCCTGCACTGCTGAGAAGGATGGCAGGCTTGCCATAGGTTTGGGCGAGCTGGCTGGCAACCAAGCCTAAAACCCCCACAGGCCACTGCGGATCGCTCAGCATAATAACTGAGGTTGCCTCTAAGTCAAGCCACGCTAAATAAGCCTCGGCTTCGTGGGTGACACGCTGCTGCACTTCTTTACGGCAAAGGTTCGTCACTTCGGCAGATTCTGCCAGCACTGCGGCGCGAACCGGATCGCGGGTGGTCAGCAGTTCTACCCCTTCACGGGCGTTGCCGTGAATGCGGCTGAGGGCATTGATGCGCGGCCCTAAACCAAAGGAAATGTCTGAGGGGCGATCGCCCGTCCTCCGACACAATTCCAACAGTTTTGCAACGCCAGGGCGGGTGGGATGATCAATCTGCTGCTTAAGACGCGCCAGCCCTTTCTGGGCAAGATAGCGGCAGTCTCCGGTGAGCTGAACGAGATCGGCAATGAGTCCAATGGCGACCAGATCGAGTAGGTTTCCTAGGGGTGCTTGAGGGACTTGAGGCAGTGCTTCGTAAAGCGCCTCGACGAGCTTGTACGCGACGGCAACGCCAGATAAGTGCGCCAGCGGATGCCCTGAAGGGAACGTGCGGGAGTTGAGAAACGCAGCCACAGAGGGGCGCTCTTTCGGCAATGTGTGATGATCGGTGACGATGATATCAATGCCCAAGGACTGGGCGTAGTCAATTTCAGCATGGTCAGAACTGCCCGTATCGCAGGTCACAATGAGCTGTGCGCCTTGAGCGGCGATCGCATCAATTCCACTTCTCGAAAGCCCATGAGACTCCTTGAGCCGATTGGGGATAAAAAAGTGTAGGGTCTGCTCTTGCTCAAAAAATTGGCTTAACCCCTCCCACAGCACCGCCGTTGCCGTAATGCCATCCGCGTCAAAATCTCCCCAAATAAAGACTGTTTCTTGGCGATCGCGCGCTTTAATCAACCGCGCCACCGCCTGCTCCATCTCGATCCCAAAGGCAGAAGGTGGTGTGGGTTGGTAGTGGCTGCTATCTAAAAAAGCCAAGACAGATGCTTCGTCCTGCAATTCTCTTTGCCACAGAAGCTGCGCGATGAAGCGTCCGTCACTTTGGGGTAAGCGAGTTTTCAGCAGTTCTGTTAGCCACGTTGGCGGATGTTGCTGGGGCTTGAGCTGCCAAGGGGATAAGGGCGATCGCATTAAACTTCTCTCAACCTAAACCGATGAACCAGCATCTGCTTTCGGGGGGCGTACCTTTGCCCGATACAGCAGCCGCTCTCTTTGACGATAGCCGACATGACTCACCTGCACCGGATGTTGAACCGCTGGTGGGGCAGTCTCTGCGCTCCACTGATGGAGGGTGGGGTCGTAGGGGACGATTTGGGAGATTGAGGCGATCGCCTCAATCTCCCATGATTGCAGAAGCTGTTCTAAGGGCTTCAGTAACGGAATCAGCCGAATCGCAGGCAGCGTCGGATTATTTTGGGCAGCATGGGCAGCCGTCGGCCACTGGATCAACAGCGACTCTAAAATATTGAGCGCTTCGGACTGGAAATGTTCGAGCAGGTAAGCCTTCTGATGCGCTAACGCCTGCTCCAACCGCTGGTAATCTTGGGCAGAATCTTCTAATGGTGCCGATTCTGGCAGCAGCGCGCAATCATCCCCAAACCGATGCAGCAGTTCTGAAAGAGAAAGCTTAAGCGTCGCCGCCAATCGCAAAGCACTTTGAACCGATAGACGGCTCACCTGACCTTGTCGCAGCCACTCAACCTGTCGCCGAGACACACCGCTTTGCAGTGCCAAGGCTCGAAAGCTTTTAACCCCAACCGCATCCATGCAGTTCTTCAGTAATGTGGTATCTAAAAAATGAGCAGCCATAGAATTTAGATGCGGTTCAACAAAAATGTTGAGAATTTTGCAGATGAGTCTCGACTACGATAGCGTAGAGGGCAGATTCTATTCTTTGATCTATCGTTTAATGGAGTTAGTGGTGATGGAGATGAAGCTCATCTTGGTTGGCTTAACCGTGGTCTTTACAATATCTTGCCTATTTTTTGGCACCAAAAATGGGTTCTATGACAGTGACGACTACCACGGCAATGGGTCTGCCCATTAATGAATTCCCCCGATCAAGGCATAAACATCGATCAAACGCTTGCACTAGAGCCAAGCCCAACGCCACAGGCTATTTCTGAATCGGAGTCGCTTCAGCGGCGAGTAGCGTCTTTAGGACTTCGTGCTGTGGCGCGGCACTTATTTTTATGTGCAGATCCTACCCATGCCCTGTGTTGCGACAGAGAAGTGGGCGTAGAATCTTGGAACTATCTTAAAGGGCGGCTGAAAGAACTAAAGCTAGATCAGGTTACGCCAGAGCAGCCGACCTGCACGTTTCGCACTAAAGCCAACTGCCTTAGAGTGTGTCAGCATGGCCCCATTTTGGTGATTTACCCTGACGGCGTTTGGTATCACTCTGTCACGGTGCCAGTGCTGGAGCGCATTATTCAAGAGCATTTAATACAAAACCTCGTGGTAGAAGAGTACGCCTTTGTACAGGCTCCCCTAATGGCCTAGGCCAAATAACTTAGAAGATAAGCTGAGCCACTGTATTTCTAGAAGGTCGATGTTTTGCTTTTTGATAGGGGAGATCGGCATGACTCAAGCGCCCTTTCAGTTCAATACTGATGATATTGGGACAGATACATCTCTAGATCGAGATAACGTTATTGCCTTAAATCTTAGTCAATGCGTCAACCCAAGCTGTCTAGCCTCCAACCCAGGGCACCTAGAGAACTGTCAGCGCTGCGGGTCAGTACTGCGACTGGGGGGGCGATACCGAGCGGTTCAGACCCTTGGCTCTGGGGGATTTGCCTCTGCATTTAAAGCCGTTGACGAACATCGTCTAGGCACTTCTTGCGTCATTAAGCAGTTTTTGCCTCAGCAGAAAGATAGCCCCACCCACCAAAAGGCCGTTGATCTTTTTACTCAAGAAGCCGTCTTACTCAAAGACTTAGGTAGCCATCCCCAAATTCCGGCCTTGAAGGCTTTTCTAGAGCAAGATGGACGTCTCTATATTGTCCAAGAATACATAGAGGGACATAGCCTACGACGAGAATTTGAGCAGCGGGGATGCCTCGACGAAGCCGAAGTGACGCAAATGCTCAAGTCGCTGCTGCCGGTGCTGCAATTTATCCATGACCACCGCGTTATTCACCGCGATATTAAGCCGAGCAATATCATCCGGAAATTAGATGGAACCCTCATACTGATTGATTTTGGGAGTTCTCATCAGTCCTATACTCGTTTGTTTGACC
>JAGVDA010000558.1 GCA_020058975.1 Thermosynechococcus sp. WC_1
ACGCCTTACGGGATCAAAGGTTTCGGCACCAGATCAGTAATGATGCAACTCATCTTAGTTTGGCGTGCTCAACGCCTTACGGCATCAAAGGTTTCGGCACTCTGTCATCCATACCCTGCAAAATCTTTGCCAGGATCAAAGGTTTCTATTTTCATTAACAAAATCAGTTGATAGCTTTACTTCTATGGGGCAAGGGTGGCGATAGTATCTACTTTAGAAATGGCTCGATAAGACTGAGTAATTCATCGAGTCTATGACTAACGACATCCCATATCACCTCAAAATCAAGCTGATCATATTCATGAACAATAACATTCCGCATTCCAGCCATTTCTCTCCAAGGTATTTCAGGATGCTGAGCGCGGAATTCAGAAGAAATCCGTTTTGTGGCTTCGCCGATGATGGTCATTTGATAAAGAATGGCTGAGAGTTTTTCGTCATTTGTTTCTAATGCTAAGCGGCTGATGCCATCAACATATCGCTTGATCCGTTGTGCTGCATTTTGAATATCAATTAGAGATTCTAGGTCACGCGACATAAATATTTTGGGCTGATTCGAGGATGTTTTTTTTGCGGAGCCAGTTATCGCTTCGTTCGATGGCGCTTTTGACGATAAGGTCAACTTTACGTCCAAAAAGTGTTTGAAATTCATCCTGAATTTGCAGAGTTTCGGTAAGACCTCGTTTAGCATCAGGATCAAATGTAACTAGCAGGTCTATATCGCTATCAGAACGAAAGTCATCTCGAAGGACGGAGCCAAAGAGGGCAAGTTCTTTGATTTTCCAGCGTTTGCAGGTGCTTTGAATATCGGCAAGGGGGAGGTCTATATTTTGAGGTTTCATAAGGCTTAAGGTGTGGAATATTACTAAATTTTGGGGCGAAATGGGTTAGGGCGATCGCTTTTCGGTTGTGGAAGTGGGGCGATATCACTTTATGTCTTGCTAAGGTTAAAGTCTAGGCTTCGTCTGGTAAGTCAGCCTCAAAAGAATTGCTTTCAACAGCCTCTCGCCAAAGCCACTGGTCGAGGTAATCGTCGAGCAACTGGTTAAGCAAGGGGTTGGCATTGTCATAGTTTTCTACAACGCGACGAGGCGGGCGGCGATTGTGAGCTACACAATTACGCATCGCTTCAATCGCTTCCATCTTAGACTTAAGACCTGCCAGCAAAACTGCATCATCCTCATGCTCAACTGGGACACGGGTTAGCTCTGTACGGAAAGCATCATAGGTTCCAATATTGCGGATATTTTCAAGCAAAGAAGGCAGCTTAAATTTAGGTCGCTGATTTAGCCCTACATATTGACTAAATGTTAAATGAAAGAATTGATTTTCTAATGCTGCCTTCATCTGTTCTGGCTTAGGACGTTCCTTGACCTGGAAGATATGGCTGATGAGATCGCCTCAACTTTAGCGATACAAAGGGCGATCGCCTATGCTAGAAACATCCTCATCGTATGAGTAGCCCAGCATGACCGAAGTTACCTTAAATCTACCGGAGCCACTGATTGCCCACGCCCAAAAACTTGGGCTAGCCACCCAGCGAAACCGTACTAGAACTAGCCGATGCCAAAATGAATGAAGCCCAAAACCAACGATTAGGAGACCTTCAGGCGAAAGGCAAAGCAGCAGGACTAGCCGATGCCGAACGCTACGAACTCTTAGCCCTGCTCCAGATCTATCAACTTGGTCAACTACGCAAATCAGAAGCACTGGCAGAAGCCATCCATCGCAGATTGTGCGAGCCACTGCCCGCATGAGTCTTTCTCGACAAAATTGGGTGCGCGCGGTTGGCACCCTCCACAACAATGTTGATCAGGGTAAGCACAAGAAAAAGAGGTCATTAATGTGCCAGAGAGGGAAACGTAGTTTATCCCTTGGGTCGGTCTAGATGTCTGAAGGTTTTGAAACGCGCACAGAGTCCAAGAAACCGATAGCAAAAGTATCCAAGCTGCGCTCTACTGTAGATGCCCAAAGCGTTCAAGCCCAATGGCTATCTCAGTTTCAGAGCCTTAAAAACTCACGCAAGCCAAAAGGTACCGAACATAATTTTCTGAGTACTGTGCTGATGGTGATACTGGCAAACTCCACTAAGTGCAGTCTCAGGCAGAAGACCAAGAGGGCTGCAATGAGTCCTGATTACATGCTTGATGTCCTGATGGCGGCGATGAATCTCTAGCACTTTTTAGGACACTCTTCTTGCGCTTACCCTGGGAGCGGGGCTTAAACGAGTATACCAATGGGTTACTCAGACAATTCTTCCCCAAGGACACAAACTTCAACTTGTGAAGCCATTGGCTCTGATCAAATAAGTGCTGTACCGTGCAGGGACGGTATTTAGCAAGATAAACTGCGTTAGAGTTGGAGCAACAGCCCTGTTGTGGCAAAACCCACTACGCTAAATTTCAGTATGGATAGCGGTCAGCTTGCACGATACATTGAAGAAACCGACGGTATTTCTAAGCCGTGGTTGTTGCTTCAGCTTCGCCTTAAAAAGCTTCAGGAGCGACGCGATAGTGCACCGCCCGATGAGTACATGCGCGAGGTAGAAGAGCTTCACACGGCGCTCATGAATTTGGGCGAGTGGTGGGTTGGCATTGAAGACGAGGTGTTTAAGCCGTGAACTTTTGCAGCACTAGATTCCATTCGGGCAAATATGAAAGATGAGGCTTTTGATGAGGCGATCGCGATCCATCGGCATAATGTCTTTGCCATGCAGCATTTCTTGCACAATGATGTAGTGTACTAGCGCCCCAATAAAAATTCGACCCGTGGCTTCTGGGTCAATTAACTTAAGGTCTTCAGCCTTCTCGCGCAGGTATTGCTCAAAGAATTGACAAGCCGTCACCTCAATATTGCGAACAAAAGTGCGAGCTAATGCTGGAAAACGTCCCGACTCACCCATAATTAGTCGCATAAAGCTGACATACTGCGCATCCCCTAAGCCTGAATCTAGAACATTATTGGCAATTTGGGTGAGTGCCGCTTTCGGATCGCCCTGAAGTATTCGATCGTCAACGGAACTAAATATTGACCGAAATTTCTTCTGCACTAATTGCTCAATTAGGGCGTTAAAAAGCCCTTCTTTATCCTGAAAATGACTGTAAATCGTCGCCTTAGAAACGCCTGCGGTCGCCGCAACGCGATCCATGCTGGTGGCAGCGTAGCCACAGGCTAAAAACTCTTGCATCGCTCCATTAAGGATAGCCTCTGTTTTTTCGGGCGATAGCTGACGGATAGAACGATTAATGATGGGCTGCTCCATACCTTGAAGTATCGCGCGAAATGCGATCACCGAACGACTTGACATAACTATACTACTCAGTTTAGTTTAGCTATAGCAATATTGAACTACACAGTTTAGTTTTTCTCGAAGTAGAAGGTGCCTTATGGCTCATAGTGCAGCAGATCTTAAGACTTCCATTGCGGCTTTACCTCGACACTGGAAAATTTTGGCGATCGCTGGATCAATGGTCTTGGCAGGGACAGGACTATACCTGTCTGCGCGGCAGCAAACGTCAGCAACAGTTTCGGCGGCTGATTCTGCCGCGTTAGTGCAGCCTAAAACCGTCACTGCACTCGGTAGGCTAGAGCCAAGAGGAACGGTCATTAAGCTTTCTGCGCCTACGTCTAGTAACGGTAATCGGGTGGATCGGCTGCTGGTGAAAGAAGGTGATCGTATTAAAGCTGGTCAGATTATCGCCATTTTGGACAGTTATGAACGGCTTCAGGCAGCGCTTGGTGAAGCCGAAGAGCAAATCCGCCTGGCACAGGTCAAGTTAGTGCAGGTCAAAGCGGGCGCAAAATCAGGAGAAATTAGTGCCCAGGCAGCGAAGTCCCGTCAAACACAGGTGGAATTAGAAAACGATCGCGTCTCTCAAGCAGATGAAATTTCACGGGTGCAGGCGCAGTGGGAGGGCGATCGCCAAGCTCAAGCAGCCACCATCAGGCGGCTTCAGGCTTCGTTCAAAAATGCCCAGTCTGAATTTGAGCGCTACCGACAGCTCCAGAGTCAGGGCGGCATCTCAAAGTCTGAGCTAGACAGTAAGCGGTTAACCCTTGATACCGCTCAGCAGCAGGTGGCAGAAGCGCAAGCGGTGCAGAGGCGTATTAATCTGACCGCTCAGCGCCAGATCAGTCAAGCCCAAACTACGCTTCAGCGCACAATCGCTTCAGGCAATCAGCAGGTGCAGCAGGCTAACGCAACCCTAGATCAAGTCGAAGAAGTACGACCTATAGATGTGCAGGTGGCTCAAGTGGAAGTGGATCAGGCGATCGCCGCCGCTAAGCAGGCCAAAGCCAGTCTCGATCAGGCTTACGTCAAAGCGCCTCAAGACGGCATGGTGATGAAGATTCACACCTATGCGGGAGAGGTCGTTTCCTCCACAGACGGCATTGTGGAAATCGGTCAGATTAGCCAGATGGATGCTGTCGCAGAAGTGTATCAGAGTGATTTCAGTAAGGTAAAAGTGGGGCAAAAAGCGCGAATTATCAGCGACTCCCTTCCAATAGCGCTCATTGGGACAGTCACGCGCACGGGCTGGCAAATCCAGCGCCAAAACGTGGTCAATACAGATCCCAGTGCCAATATTGATTCTCGGGTTGCTGAAGTGCATGTGGCCTTAGATGCCGAATCGAGCCGTAAGGCTGCCAAGTTCACAAACCTACAGGTGCAGGTTGCCATTGAGCTATGAATATTCTGAAATCTTTTCAGCGTCGTACCCCTTTGGGCTGGCTCCAGCTCCGCCATGACCGAGGCCGCCTGCTGGTTGCTCTTGCGGGTATTGCCTTTGCCGACGTGCTGATGTTTATGCAGCTTGGGTTTCAGAATGCGCTTTACGATAGCAACACCCGTGTAGATCGGGCAATGCTCGCCGATATTATTCTCGTTAGCCCTAAAGCTCTTAACCTCCAAAATCTATCTACATTCTCACGACGGCGACTGCTTCAAGCAAGGGATATTCCTGGCGTACAGACGGCAGATGCGCTGTATATCAACAACATCACTTGGAAAAATCCTCAAACTCGGCTCACCGCAACGGTTCAGATATTGGGCTTTGCCCCTGAGCGCCCCGCCTTTAAGCTGCCAGAGGTGAACCAACAGCTTGATAAAATTAAGCTGCCGAACGTTGTTTTATTTGATCGCGGTGCTAGAGGGAAGTATGCAGAGGCGATCGCCCAAGTAGAGCAGGGCAAACCAGTCACCACAGAAGTTGAGCGAAAAACGTTGACCATCGGCGGGCTTTTTAGTTTAGGCGCTTCCTTTGGTGCAGATGCGAGCCTGATGGCGAGCGATCAAACCTTTCTACGCTTATTTCCCCGACGAGAAGCCGCCAGTATTAGCCTAGGGCTGATTCGGCTCAAGTCTGGCGCGAACCCACAGCAGGTTGCCGCTGCTTTAAAATCCCATCTGCCAGGGGATGTCCGTGTGCTAACCGCCCAAGAATTTGTGCAGTTTGAAGAAAACTATTGGAAAACAGCAAGCCCCGTGGGATTCATCTTTGGGCTGGGCACCACGATGGCATTTGTGGTGTGGGTTGTCATTGTTTACCAGGTGCTGTCAACCGACGTAAATGCCCACATCAAAGAGTACGCCACCTTTAAGGCGATGGGCTATAACAACGGGTACCTGCTGGGCGTTGTTTTTGAAGAAGCTGTTATCTTAGCCGTTTTGGGTTTTATCCCTGGCGTGAGTTTGCCCATCGTGCTGTACCAATTTGCAGCAAAGGCCACTGCACTGCCCATCTTTATGACCCTATCGCGGGTGGTGCTGGTGCTGATGCTAACGCTGTTAATGTGCATGATGTCTGGGGCGATCGCCACCCGCAAGCTTCAGTCCGCCGACCCCGCCGATATGTTTTAATCCATCCCCCCATTGCCCTATGAACCAAATAGCGCTTACTGAAAACTCCCAAGCCACAAAGACTACCACAGTCATTGAAGTGCAAAATCTCGATCACTATTTTGGTCACGCCTCCCTTCGTAAACAGGTGCTGTTTGACATCAGCCTCAGCATTAACGCAGGTGAAATTATCATCATGACGGGTCCCTCTGGCTCTGGTAAAACAACGCTACTCACTTTGGCAGGCGGTTTGCGCTCTGCCCAGTCTGGCAGCCTCAAAATTTTAGGCCAAGAACTCTGTGGTGCCAGTGCAAATCAGCTTACCCAAGCCCGTCGTCAGCACGGCTATATTTTCCAGGCTCATAATCTGCACAGCAGCCTCACTGCGCTCCAAAACGTTCGTATGGGGCTAGAACTGCATTCTGACCTCAGCGTGGCAGAGATGCACGAGCGATCGCAGCTCATGTTAGAGGAAGTGGGCTTAGGCGATCGCCTACACTACTATCCCGATGACCTATCTGGCGGACAAAAGCAGCGTGTGGCGATCGCTCGTGCCTTGGTGTCTGCCCCCAAAATTGTGCTGGCAGATGAACCCACTGCCGCCCTCGACAAAAAATCTGGACGAGATGTAGTGGAACTCATGCAAACGCTGGCAAAAGAGCAGGGCTGCACCATCTTAATGGTGACGCACGACAACCGGATTTTAGATATCGCCGATCGCATTGTCTACATGGAAGACGGTCGGCTGGCTGATGAACAAATTAATCGGCTTTAGGCGGTGGCTCTATTGACGTCAAGTCGCTTAGATATGTGGGAATCCTAGTAAAAGTAAGATTCCGCTTGCTGTCTTGGACTCATCCAACAAAGGGTAAATCTTTTGAGCGTTGAGGCAATACCTCCGACCGCAATCGTCTAAGCAACAGAGGAATGTCAGTTGATGATTGGGAATAATTCTCCACTGGAGTCAATAGAGATTTATGAACCTGTCGTTACGCAATTGCCAATCGAACCCACGCTGCAGCCCTTAACGACAGCGAATCATAATCTTTCTTTGCCGAATAGTTATCAATTACTCCACCAGGCTTTAACTGAACTACAGGCGCATAAAGAGCAGCAAGAGCAGGGTGCTGCGCGAGAAAAAGTTTTGGCACAGGTTATTACTCGCATTTGTCAAAGCCTTGATCTTGAAACAATTTTTAGCACTGCTGCTCTCGAAATCCGTCAACTGCTCCATGCGGATCGAGTTGCCATTTTTCAATTTGATGTTGCTTCTGATTTTGCTGAAGGAGAATTTGTCGCCGAGGATAGGAGTCCGGAATTTTCATCTGTAATGGCAGAGAAAGTCAGAGATTACTGTTTTGGAGACAGCTACGTTACGGCTTATGAAGAAGGTCAGATTCTCGTTATTCCAGATACCCATCAGGCGGGTCTAAGTCCCTGCCATCTTAGTATTCTCTCGCGCTTTAAGGTGCGCGCTAACTTAGTCGTTCCCCTTTTGCAGAATCAGAAACTGTGGGGGCTATTGTGTGTTCACCAGTGCTGTGGCTCTCGGCAGTGGCAACCAGCGGAGGTGGAGTTTGTTTCTCGCATAGCCCTACAGTTAGGGGTGGCGCTTCAACAAGCTGAGCTTTTAGAGCAAGCCCGACTAGATTCAGCGAAGATTCAGGCTCAAAAGCAGCAGCTAGAACGTGTGGTCAAGCAGGAGCGCATCTTAACTCAAATTATTGAGTGTATGCGCGAGACGCTAGATATGCAGCAAATTTTTGCGACGACGACGGCTGTGGTTCGTCAGCTTTTACAGGCTGACCGGGTGGCAATTTATCGGTTTGACAGTACCTTATCTTCCATTGCCGGTGAATTTGTGGCAGAAGATATGCACCCAAGTTACCCTTCTGTATTGACTGTAAGTCTTCGCGATCGCCACTTTGGTCAAAGCTATATCTACGCCTATCACCAGGGGAAAACGCTGGCAATTGCAGACACCTATGATGAGCGACTGAGTGACAGCCATTTTGAAGCGCTCTCCAAACTAAAAATTCGAGCTGATTTAGTGATTCCGCTCTTGAGAGGTCAGAACATCTGGGGGTTACTGTGTATCCATCAATGCAGCGAACCACGGCAATGGAAACAGTCTGAAGTTGAATTTACCGCTCGGATTGGCTCACAGTTAAGTGTGGCATTACAACAGGCCGAACTGTTTGCGCAAACCCAGACCCACGCTCTAGAACTTCAGAAAGCGCTCGATAAAGTAGAAGACCAAAAAATACAGCTCTCCCAAATTGCGATGCAAGAACGAACTTCAGCCTATGTGATGCGGCGGATTCGTCAAACGCTAGATGTTGAACATATTTTTAAGGTGACGGCTCAAGAAACCCAGCAGATCTTGGCGTGCGATCGCGTCCTTGTCTATCAATTTGGCACTGATTGGGGCGGAGAAATTGTGTTTGAGTCCGTGGGGCTTCAATGTAAGCCATTGCTAGATGACCAAAACACCCCCATAAGCTGGGATGATTCTTACCTACAAGACGCTAAAGGCAGTCAATTTCAGAATCTTCAGGTCAGCATCACCCCCGATATTTATCATGCCAATTATTCAGCTTGCCACATCCAGAAGCTAGAAGAATTTAATATCAGAGCATCTCTGATTGTGCCAATTTTTATTGGCGAAACCCTGTGGGGGCTGTTGGGAGCCTATCAAAATACTAAGCCCAGAGACTGGCATCCCTGGGAAGTTCAAATCATGGAAAAAGTTAGTGACCAGCTCGGTGTTGCGCTTCAGCAGTCAGAACTTTTGAAGCAGCTCCAAACGGCCAAAGAAGAAGCAGATGCAGCCAATCAAGCGAAAAGTAAGTTTTTAGCCAGTATGAGCCACGAACTGCGCACGCCCCTCAACGCTATTTTGGGCTTTAGTCAACTGATGAGACGAGATCCTGATATTCCGGTACCGCAGCACAAAACCCTTGAAATTATCAATCAAAGTGGTGCCCACCTTCTTACCCTCATCAATGATGTCCTAGAAGTATCCAAAATTGAGGCTGGTAGAACAACCCTTAATCTTGGTGACTTTAGTCTTAGTGGTATGCTAGACACCCTTCATTCCATGCTTAATTTCAAGGCGCAAACTAAAGGGTTAACGCTCACCTTTACCTGTGCGCCAGAAGTGCCTAAGTTTATCAATGCAGATGAGCGTAAGCTCCGCCAAATTTTAATTAACCTTATTGGGAATGCAATTAAATTTACGCAGCAGGGCCGCATAACGCTCCACATCAGCTTAGGCAATTCGTCTGTCGAGAATGAGAGCAGTATGGGTAAACTTTACGTGGAGGTTAAAGATACAGGTTCTGGTATTCCTTTAGCAGATTTAGACACGATTTTTGATGCGTTTACCCAAACGGAGGTGGGGCGACAGTCAGCAGAAGGGACAGGGTTGGGGCTAACTATTTGTCGTCATTTTGTTCACTTAATGGGAGGTGATATCTCCATGACGAGCCAGGTGGGTCACGGTACAGCGGTTCAGTTTTATATCCAGTGCAGAGAAGCTGTTAGGGCGGCTGTGACCGTTAGCTCTCAACGACAGGTTTTGGGTCTTGTGCCTGCTCAACCTTGCTATCGAATTTTGGTTGCCGAAGATCGCGCAGACAGTAGGCAGCTTATGGTTGAGTTATTGCGGTCTGTTGGGTTTGAAGTGCAGTCTGCTGAAACGGGAGAGGAGGCGATCACCCAATGGGCGGCGTGGCAACCCCATCTAATTTGGATGGATTGGCAAATGCCTAGAATGAATGGGTTTGAAGCAACACAGCAAATTCGGACGGTGGAAGCCTTACGTTCTAGCCTAGAGTCAAAAACTGCCGCTCATTCGGCAAATTTTTCTGCTTCTGGCGTTATAGCCCCGTCTAAGACCATCATTATTGCCCTAACCGCGAGCATATTTGAAAATACTCGCCAAGAGGCTCTAGATGCAGGATGTAATGACTTGGTTTATAAACCATTTCAAGAGTCGGAGATCTTTGACAAAATTGAAACGTTTCTGGGGGTTCAGTATATTTATCAAGCGCTTTCCAAAGAAATTCCATTACCCCCTAAAACCCTAAGTGCTTTAGAAATTGAGCAGCTACTCTCTCAACAACCCACACAGTGGCTCGCAGATTTTTTACAGGCTACCATTGAACTAGATGAAGATGCGATCGCCTTACACATCAAGGAGAGCCAGGAGCAGTCTGTAGAGGTTGCTCAATCCATGACGGAATTGGCTAATATATTAGACTTCTCTAGATTGGCTGAACTTCTCCAGAATGCACTGGCACTTCAGCGACAAGACTAAAACTTTATATTCTCTGATAAAAACAGAATTTCACCCCCCCCATTAAAAACCCACATAAATTATATTAAGGCAAACCCGTGAACTCTATAGACAACGAAAATATTTATAGCATTTTAGTCGTTGATGATGAGTTAAACAACCTCCATCTTTTATCGGAAATTTTATCTGAAAAACACTATAAAATTCGTCGAGCTATCAATGGATCGATTGCCTTAAAATCGGTGCAGGTCATCTTGCCTGACCTTATTTTATTAGATATAAACTTGCCTGATATCACGGGTTATGAGGTTTGTGAACGGTTAAAAAGCAACCCAGCGACCCAACATATCCCCATTATTTTTATTAGCGCACTCAATGAAACATTAGATAAAGTCAAAGCATTCTCAGTGGGTGCGGTTGACTATATTAGTAAACCCTTTGAAGTGGCGGAGGTGATTGCTCGCATTGATAACCAACTGGCGCTTCAGTCGGCGAGGGTTGAAGTCCAGCATCTCAACTCGGTGCTTGAACAGCGCGTGGTTGAAAGAACCACACAGCTTGCCATTGCTAACCAATCACTCCAGCAGGAAATGGCTGAGCGGCAACAGGCACAAGAGCAGCTCGTGCATTTATTGCTCCACGATCCGTTGACAAATCTACCCAATTTGGCAGGGATGGCAACCGCATTGGAACAGGCGATCTCCCGTGTCGCGCAGCAGTCTCCCGAACCCTTTGCCCTCATTTTGCTAGACTGCGATCGATTCCAGTTGGTCAATAATTCTTTAGGTCACGAAGCTGGCGATCAGATTTTGATTGAGATGAGCCAACGCCTAAAAAACTGTTTGCCACCCGATGCCTGCGTAGCACGGCTAGGGGGAGACGAGTTTATGGTGCTGCTTAACACCATTGAAAGTGACGCAACCGTTGAGCAGGTCATTGCAAGAATTCGGCAGGCTTTAGTACCCCCGTTTCGGTTAGCCGCGCAAGATATTTTTGTAAGCGCCAGCATGGGCGTTGTGTTGGGCACCTCAGACTATACCCATCCTCAAAATCTTTTGCGAGACGCAGATACTGCCATGTACCGCGCCAAGCGGCTCGGCTTAGCACAGCATCAGATCTTTGCGCCAGAAATGCATCATCAGGCACAAGTCCAGCTTCATCTAGAAACCGATCTGCGCCAAGCCATCGATCATGAGTACTTGAGGCTGCACTATCAACCAATTCTTTCACTAAAGACTGGTCAGATCACGGGGTTTGAAGCCTTGGTGCGATGGCAGCACCCGATCAAGGGTATGGTTTCCCCCGCGGCATTTATCCCCATCGCTGAAGAAACGGGTTTAATTATTCCCATTGGCCTGTGGGTGCTTAAAGAAGCCTGTCAGCAGCTCAAACGTTGGCAGCAAGAATTTCCACAGCAGACTGGGCTAAAGATCAGCGTAAACTGCTCTATTAGGCAGTTTTTAGATCCGCATCTCATTGAGCAGATCGACCAAATTATCAAGGATACAGGCATTGAGGGAGCGTCTCTCAACCTTGAAATTACCGAAAGCGCCCTAATGGAAAATGCTAACCGGACGGCAGATCTGCTCTGGCAGCTCAAGTCGCGAAATATTCAACTGGCGATCGATGATTTTGGCACGGGGTATTCTTCTCTTAGCTATTTACACCGACTGCCCGTCGATACCCTCAAAGTTGATCAATCGTTTATTCGTCAGTTATTAGTCGCTGATTCGTCGTCAGGTCGCCCAGGTCTCAATCAAAATTTTAGAATTGTGCAAAGCACCATCAATCTTGCCCATGATTTAGATCTAGATGTTGTAGCCGAAGGGATTGAGCTACCAGAACAGCTCGAAGCTTTAAAGTCTCTCAACTGTGATTTTGGGCAGGGGTATTTTTGGGCCAAGCCTCTAGAGGCGCAAGCGGCAGGCAACTTACTGCGTCAGCAGTACAGCGCTCAAATTGAAAACCGTCTGGGTCTGAAGGTTTAGGATTGAGAATGAAAGACTACTCCTGTGACCCTTAGGCAATGTACTCTACATAATGCCGTCCTACTGCATCACCCTAGATGAGCTTGCGTTTATCTATTAGGGCATTCGCTTCATCTTGGACGACCTGTAACCTTCACCCCAAGCCCTACCCTATGTCAACGCTTCGACACGACTGGACTACTGCCGAAATTTTAGATCTGCTGAATTTGCCGCTCTTAGATTTAGTCTACAAAGCCCAAACCATCCACCGTCAGCATTGGCAGGGCACAGATATTCAGCTTGCAACCCTGTTAAGCGTAAAGACCGGAGGCTGTGCCGAAAATTGTGGCTATTGCTCTCAATCGGCTCATCACCCCACAGCAGTTAAGCCAGAGCCATTCAAAACTGTGGATGAGGTTTTGGCCGCAGCTCAAAAAGCAAAAGAACTGGGTTCAGATCGATTTTGTATGGGCTGGGCATGGCGTGGAATTACAGATGGCAAGCAGTTTGACGCCATGTTAGAAATGGTTAAGGGCGTGAGACAACTGGGCATGGAAGCCTGCGTGACAGCAGGAATGTTAACGCCACCCCAAGCTGAGCGCTTAGCAGATGCAGGGCTAACGGCCTACAACCACAACCTTGATACCAGCCCCGAATACTACGGACAGATTGTGAGTACGCGGAGTTATGGCGATCGCCTCCAAACCCTCACGCACGTCCGTAATGCAGGTATCACGGTCTGCTGTGGCGGCATCATTGGCATGGGTGAGCAGCTTGAAGATCGCGCCCGAATGCTAGAGATTTTGGCAACGCTTAATCCTCACCCTGAAAGTGTGCCGATTAATGCGCTGATGCCCATCCTAGGTACGCCACTGGCAGACCAAAGCAATGTGGAGTCCTTCGATTTAGTCCGAATGTGCGCGGCAGCTCGGATTGTGATGCCTAAAGCGCGCGTTCGCCTCAGCGCAGGACGCAGCCACCTCACGCCAGAAGCGCAGGTGCTGTGTTTTCTAGTAGGGGTGAACTCGATTTTTTATGGGGAGACGCTGCTGACGGCAGAGAACCCTGAACCGGACTGCGATCGGCAGTTATTAGAGGCGATCGGAGCTTTGAAGCCAGCAAATGCCTTAACTGTGTAGAAAGGTTTCTTCTACAATCAGGGTATTCCAAGTTCTTTAAAACACTGCCATGATTACTCAGGTAATGGTTCAGCCTTCTTCTTGGATTGAATCTGGAATCAAGCTCAGTAAGGTCAGAGACTTAAATTTGTTTAAGTTTGCTGATGGGCTTCAGTCTCGCTTGGATGAGTTATCTGAGCGAAATAAGTCTAATGATCTGACTGATGCAGAAGCGGCTGAATTGGCTGGGATACTAGAGCTAGATCGTATTTTTACGTTGCTGAATGCCAAAATCATTGCGGATTCATGACGATTAGCAATGCAGTTCGTCAATTGGTGCGAAAAAGGGCAAGGTATCTTTGTGAATATTGTCATTCTTCTGAAGAAGCCAGTGCAGCCCTGTTTGCGATTGACCATATTCTGCCGCGATCGCTGAATGGTTCGGATGACCTCAATAATCTTGCGTTAGCTTGCCAGCGTTGCAATGGCTATCGCTATAATTTCACGTCTGGGATAGATCCAATAACTCAGGCAGTTGTTCCTTTATTTAATCCCCGCGAGCAGCAGTGGTCAGATCATTTTTCTTGGTTATAGGATGGGTTGCGGATTGTGGGATTGACATCCGTTGGTCGGGCAACCTGCGATCGCCTGGATTTGAATGATGATGAACATAATGAGGGTTCTATTATCAAGGCCCGTCGGCTTTGGATGAAGGGTGGTTGGCATCCGCCGACTGATGATCCGAGATAGGAAAAGTAGGGGCATTACTTTGCACCAAGGGTTTGCAGTTTGTCTAAGCTTCAGCTTTGCCTCTGTACGCTAGATTAGTAATGAGTTGTGGCTGTTTGAGCAATTGTTATGGTGTTGCCTGTATTGCCTAAGCTAGAGAATCTGCCTCAGGGGTTCTCGACGGAGGGGGCGCTCAGAATTGAATTAGAGGAGGGTGTACCTATTTTTAGGGCATCGTCAGCGGTTCAGTTGCGCATTCAGGATTTGCTTTCTAAGCAGCAGGATATGGTTCTCAGTTCGGATGAGGAGCAAGAGTTGGACTGCTATGAAGAAATTGATGATTATCTGAGTTTTGTGAATCGAACGGTGCGGAATTTGCATTTTGAGTAAGGGCGATCGCACCCCTGCCTCATCCCCAAGGATCGCACAGACACACTTACCATTTAGATGGAATATCGGGATGTAGCTGATCTGAATCCCAGGTTTTAGGGTTATCGCGGATATATTTCAGGATGGTCTAGAATAATTCTTCGTTTCGGATAATATGCTCATAATTGTTACGGTGCCAGACGGGGTTGCCGGGGGTAGTTCGGGCAAGATTAATCTTTCTGGTGACAGCCATTTTGAATCCAGCAACAAGATTGAAAGGAATTTGATCTACTGAAAGGAATTTTCTAATTTAAATATTGCAGAACTTATCTTTTTTGTAATTCGTAGGTAAATCCATTCCTATATTTTGCCTTGACCAAGAAATAATATTTGAGCTAGGTACAGTAAATGTAGCCGCTTCTATCTGACCTTGAGGATAATAATCTGGAAATCTTAAATAATAATTTTTCCCTATAGAAGAAAGAATACATAAGCCATCAATCCTATATAATTCATCCTTGCTCGAACATTTATCTTCAACTTTGATTCCCATTTTTTAAAAATTTGGCATCCTGATTGATTAACTACAATAGAAGCATTACTTATATTTCCCCATCCATAAATTTTCATCACTTGACTCGGAATAAAATTGACTTTTTGAAAAATAATCGTTAAAATTAGTGCTACAGCAAAACCAATAATTAAATTAACTGAAATACTTTTTATGTCCAAATAGATTACTAATAGGCTTGCCAAAAAACAAAAAATAATTGGAAGCAAAAACTCTATAAAAATATCGACCTTATTTTGAATAATATCGCTTTTTATAAGAGAATACAAAATAAGACAAGAAACGACGTATGCCCAAGAGCTAAAAAATGAGCTGTATATCATCCGGAGCACTATTGAAAAGGTTCGACCTTCTTTATTCTTATTGCTTGAAGTCATCCTGTGGACATCAATAAAAATAAAAAATAATACAATCATATCTACAAACAAAAAGACAAAACCCCAAGTCCTGTTTTCAAATGTAAAAACATACGAAAGAGAAAACACAAATGATATATTCAAAAATAGCAGACAAAAATAGTAAAATATTTTCTTTTGATTGTTTTTGCTTTTGTTTGATTCAATCTTTTTTGGTCTAGAGTCTAAGATAAGATATTTATTTTTGGAAAAATAGTTGTTTAGGCTCTTTTCTTGTTTAATAAAATTATTCCATGAAGTTCCTGGAAAGACCACTAGGTAAGATATGCCAAATATTAAAAAGAAACCAGCAATAAATGATCCAAAACCTAGAACTAGTACTGATTGAACATCAATTTCAGGTAAAAACTTTATCTCTAAATAATATCTCCAGGAAATAATACCTCCCATAAAAAGAGACATAATCCAAATATTCTGAATCAGCGATTCTTTTTCTAAGAAACTTAAATAATATTTGATGATATTTTCAAATTTATCTTTCACTTGATTTGTAGATTCTTGCTTCATTTAAGTCCTTAGAATTGTGATTTAGATACAAAGCTATTTTAATTTTTCAAGCCAAATTTTTGTTCCGGCAAAGATAGTTTCATATTTGTATAATATACTATCTTCGATTTAGTTTAAGGCGACGATTGAATAAATTAGGTGACTCTCTATAGTCCGCCATTTCCGAAATTGATTCATTCGTATCATAAATACAGTGGATAATTGACACAGCCTATTCAGGAAACGCTAGACTAGCCCATACATTTGTCTGGTTGCCACCAAAAATACCTTATGGCGTTCGATTTACACAAAGCCCTCAATGACCTAAACCTAGACGCCGAATGGGTCGGCCTCCGTCAGGTCTCAGAAAAATCATCTACCCGCTACGTCCGCGACGGCAACCCCGAAGCCAACCGCCAATCTCGCAC
>JAGVDA010000410.1 GCA_020058975.1 Thermosynechococcus sp. WC_1
CGCATGGTGATTGTTGTGCCATCCCTCACCAAAGGTCAGCAGCGCCACCCACCAGCAGTTAGTGGAGGTATCAGACGTGTTGTGAGTGCGGTAGCCCAACTGGTGACACACGCTATTGACAAAACAGGTACTATGAAACCCGACAAATAAGCGAACAAAAATGCCCCAAACCACAAAGGGCATGCCGCCGATTGCATAGAGCAATAGCCCCAGCGCCACCTGCAACACAATATAGTTCTGGTGACAAAATTGGTAAAACGGGTCGTCGGCAATATCTTTGGTGAAGCGCCCTAGCTCTGTTTTGCTGGGCACATCGTGCATGAGCCAGTTGATGTGGCTCCACCAAAACCCTTCCCTAGAGTTGTGGGGGTCTGCTAGGCGATCGCGGAGGGTGTCCCCTTCGGCATCTGCGTAGACGTGGTGCATCCGGTGGTAGCCCACCCAGCCTTTCACTGCCCCTTGACCCGCCAATGTGCCACATAAGATAAAAAAATACTCTAAAACTTTGGGCACCTTAAAGCTGCGATGGGTCGCCAGCCGATGAAAGCCCAAGGAAATACCCAGCCCGATTGTTATGCAGTGCAGCAGCACCGCCACCCCAACCGCAGACCAACTGAAGTACATCGGCAAAAATGCCAGCAGTGCGCCTAAATGCAGGGCGATCGTAAACGCAATGACATTCAAGCGTGGACGAGGTGCGTCTAAGGAGACTTCAATCATTCGTTATCTCCTGTTTTAAGGTGTTGTTGCCTCAATATACTGCGGCTTTTGAGTTGAATGGGTCTTGCCATAGGGTTTTACGCGACGACTGAATGAATTCTAGTTGAAATTCGTTTCAACACCCTATGTTTGAACTTCTATGGCAAACGCTCAATAATGCCGCCCCCCAGGACGATCTCGCCGTCATACCAAACGGCAGCCTGTCCTGGCGTAACGCTAAACTGTGGCTCATCAAACACTAGCTTCACGCGCGGGCTGCTGCTGCCTTCTTCTGTCGGGAGCGGAATGACCGTTACGTCCACAGGCGGCGTGCGGTAGCGAATTTGCACTTGTGCGCGGATGGGAGTCGCTGGAGCGGTAATCGAAACCCAATTCACGCGCCCGACGGTACAGTCTGGCTGCACCGCACTGTCGCGATCGCCCACCACCACCCGATTCATCACGGGGTCTAGCCCCACCACATACAGAGGCTGAGCCGCCGCCACGCCTAGTCCCTTGCGTTGACCAATGGTGTAGTGATGCACCCCCTCGTGATGCCCCAGCACCTGCCCTTGGCGATCAACAATTTCGCCTTGGCGCGGCTGAATATACTGATCTAAAAAGGCGCTCATCGACCCGTGAGCTTCCACCAGGCAAAGATCCTGGCTCTCTGGCTTTTCAGCCGTTTGCAGCCCTAGCTCTGCCGCCACGCGCCGCGTTTCGGTCTTAGTCTGCTCACCCAACGGAAAAATGACCCCCGCCAAAATTTCTTGAGACAAGTCGTACAGAAAATAGGACTGGTCTTTATGGCGATCCACTGCCCGCAAAAGCTGTACACGTCCCGTTTGCGGGTCTTGGCCTATACGGGCATAGTGACCCGTCGCAATTTTTTGCGTGTCTAGCGTTTCTTGGGCGTAGCGCAACATCGGCCCAAACTTGACCGCCTTATTGCACTGAGAGCAGGGCAGTGGCGTTATGCCCACTTCGTACCCCGCCACTAGGTAATCCACAATATTTTCTTGAAACAGGTCGCGGGTATCCACAACGTGGTACTCAACCCCAAGCTGTTCGCACAGTTGAGCCGCATCGACCATGCCCTCAGAGCAGCACTGTCCTTTGCCCTTCATGAGCCAAAGGGTTACACCTGCCACGTCATAGCCCTGGCGCTGAAGTAGGGCGATCGCCACAGAGCTATCTACCCCTCCCGAAAGACCGACTGCTACTTTGCTGCCCATACTGCTGCCACTCATTATTCTTTAACTATGCTAACCCCTTGGTCTTAAGCATGCCTTCACCAGCCCCAAGTGCCTGGATCTCCCTTAAACGGCCCCACAATATCTTGGGTAATCCAGCCGCCGTAAAAGTCCCCTGGCTGAGACTGTACCCGCTCTCCATTTACATAACAGGCATCCATCCGGCTAGGGTAAAACGCAATGTAGCCACGGATGCCTTCAAACTGAGGCGTGGGTTCTGGATAATACCAAGCTGCTGCTTCGAGAAGCCGATCTCCCACAGCTAAATTGTAGTAAGCCGCCATCCCTTTCCATTCACAGAAGCTAGTGCGTGCGATGGGCTGGCAGAACTCCAGCCGCACATCCTCCGGCGGAATGTAGTATACCGGAGGATGACTCGTCTCTAAAACGCGCTGGGCGCGACGAGTTTCGGCAATCATTACCCCACCGCATTCAACCTGTACTAACTTTGTCGTCGCTTCAAGGGCAGGCGGACGTGGGTAGTCCCAGACAGACTCCTGCCCAGGCTCTGGCTGAATTCGTCGTGAGCCAAACATAAACTTAACCAACCCCATCAACAAAGTGCAACGTAAGCAAAAAGCACCCCCAGAAGAGGTGCTTTCTAGAAACTCAACCGTGAAGGGAAAGGGCACCCGATGATCGGACTTAAATCTGAAGCGCTCAGACAAACCCCGAATCGTTAAATCACCCAATCCATCAGAGCCTTAACCTTCTCCGCGACTGGCTGTTTGAACATACAAAATGATCAGAAAAACCGTCGGCACAAACACAAATAAAGCCGTAGCAATCAATCCAAGATTATTAACTTCCATAGGAATTAACTCTTTTTATCCCAGCACAGATCTATAAGACTACAATACTATCGTTCCGTCATGGTCAAGCTTAAACGCGTCATAATGCCGGATCCTAAGGCTTTGTCTCTACCGTCACCGAACCATTGACCATCGTTTGACAGGCAAGACGGCAGCTCTCGGGGCGTTTCTTAAGCCTCCGGTTTTCAAAATCTGTACGCGGCGAAAGCTGATCGGCACCCTCAGTAATATTGACAACGCAGGTAGCACATTGCCCAATGCCCCCGCAGTTCATCAGTTTGCCCTTAAAGGTATAGATATCAACCCCATTTTCGATCGCCTTTTGCCGTAGGTTTGCGCCTGCTGCCGCCGTAACCTCTTTACCTTCCTTGATAAAATTAATGCTCGCCAAAAATGATAGCGGCTTAGCGCTCTGGGGTATTGCAGCGGCCTGCTGCTCTGCGGGATTGGTCGCTTGATTCATAAAACAGGTCTCCTCGAAACAACCTTAGAAGTCTAAAAATGAGCAGAAGTATTACGGGTGACAGCCGCGTAAGCCTCCTCGAAGTGCGCCAAACCTATCGTTTTCAAAACGTTAAGCTTCCTTGAAAACCAATGAGGCACTGGTTACACTTCTTTATAGAGTTTAATAGTTTTCTGCCTAAAAGCTGTCATTTAGGCCATTGACACGGCCTTCTTAGCAAAGCAGACTTTAGGCTTAAAACGCTTAATGAATAGGAACTTCACTTTTGAAGGTGTTCAAGCAGCCTCGCCAAATAAGCTAAAAACATAACCACCAAGGCGCTTCATGCCAAGTGCTTAAGTATGCTTCAATAGTGGTCAATGACTCTCTTAGTTTACTCAGATGCCTGAGACTAAGAAAAAGCGCTTCCATCGGCTGTTTCAGCCGTTGAGGCAAGGTTTAATATTCCTCGGGGTATCGAGCCTCGGAATAAAAACTGTTGAGAAAATGTAACGATATTTTAAGAGGAGGAGCGTAGTCAATGGGACTACCCTGGTACCGCGTCCACACGGTCTTAATTAACGACCCAGGGCGACTGATCGCAACGCACTTGATGCATACCGCGCTGGTCGCAGGCTGGGCTGGCTCCATGGCTCTCTATGAGCTAGCCGTTTTTGACCCCAGCGATCCAATTTTGAACCCCATGTGGCGACAGGGCATGTTTGTGTTGCCCTTCATGTCACGGTTGGGCATTACGTCTTCTTGGGGCGGCTGGAGCGTTTTAGGTGAAACGGGCGTTAATCCGGGCTTCTGGAGTTTTGAAGGCGTAGCGCTGGCACACATTGTGCTGAGCGGCCTTTTGTTTTTAGCTGCCATCTGGCACTGGGTTTACTGGGATCTTGAGCTATTTAGAGACCCCCGCACGGGTGAACCGGCGTTGGATCTGCCCAAGATGTTTGGGATTCACCTCTTTTTATCTGGCCTGCTGTGCTTTGGCTTTGGTGCATTCCACCTGACTGGTCTATGGGGACCTGGGATGTGGGTTTCTGATCCTTACGGTTTAACGGGACATGTCCAGCCCGTTGCTCCAGAGTGGGGACCCGATGGGTTTAATCCTTATAACCCAGGCGGCATTGTGGCTCACCACATTGCGGCAGGTGTTGTGGGTATTATTGCTGGTCTATTTCACCTGATTGTGCGTCCTCCTCAGCGGCTCTATAAGGCACTGCGGATGGGGAACATCGAAACGGTGCTTTCTAGCAGTATTGCGGCTGTGTTCTTTGCTGCGTTTATTGTGGCTGGCACCATGTGGTATGGCACTGCTGCAACGCCAATCGAGCTATTTGGCCCGACGCGCTATCAGTGGGATAACAGCTACTTCCAGCAAGAAATGGTGCGTCGCGTGCAAACCGATGTTGCCAATGGCAAGAGCATTGCCGAAGCCTGGGAAGGGATTCCTGAGAAGCTGGCGTTTTACGACTATGTTGGCAATAGCCCTGCAAAGGGTGGATTGTTCCGCACAGGCGCAATGAACAGCGGTGATGGTATTGCCCGTCAGTGGCAAGGACATCCCGTGTTCAAAGACAGTACAGGCGAAGAGCTATTTGTGCGTCGCTTACCTAACTTCTTTGAAACGTTCCCTGTGCTGTTAGTCGATGGCTCTGGCGAAATCAAGGCTGATATCCCGTTCCGCCGGGCTGAGTCTAAGTTCAGCTTTGAGCAGAAGGGTATTACGGTTAGCCTTTACGGTGGCGCATTGGATGGTCAAACCTTCACGGATGCGGCAACGGTCAAGAAGTATGCCCGTAAGGCGCAGCTCGGTGAACCCTTTGAGTTTGACTCTGAAACGCTAAGCTCTGACGGGATTTTCCGAACCAGTCCTCGCGGTTGGTTTACCTTTGGTCATGCCTGCTTCGCGCTCCTATTCTTCTTTGGTCACATTTGGCACGGCGCTCGCACGCTGTTCCGCGATGTGTTTGCTGGGGTTGACCCAGACTTGGCTGAAGAACAGGTTGAGTGGGGCTACTACCAAAAGCTGGGCGATACGTCCACTCGCAGTAGAGTTTAATTCTTAAAAAGATGCTCTAGAGTTGCGCTGCTGCTTTTAGAGCATCTTTTTTGATATCACGCTGAACACTATCAAGATTTTGGTGAGGCTCCTATGGAAGCGATCGCATACGTATTCATCTTTGCTTGTTTGTTGGGTCTTTTCTTCTTTTCTATTTTCTTTCGCGAACCACCGCGCATTACGAAGGATTAGTCTGAGTTAAAGACCATAGAAATCCCCCCTAGGTTAGCCTAAGGGGGATTTTGCATACTAGAATCAATGCGTCTATGCCGCTATGATAGGAGTATGCCGTCGGGGAATTAGCTCAGTTGGTAGAGTGCTGCGATCGCACCGCAGAGGCCAGGGGTTCGAATCCCCTATTCTCCATTTTTAATTTGCTCAACTTCTTGAATGAGCAATAAAGTCAATTAGGTAGGAAACAGTTGAACCGAAGCGAGAGGCTGTTTGCCGTGGGCTAAGAGCGTCGCTCTAATTCTCTTGTTCACTCTCGTCACCAATCGGCTTGAGATGAATGTGCTTATAGCCCAGCTTAATTTCAAACTCATCGCCAGCCTTCAGCCCCATCTTCTCGGTGTAGCCAGCCCCAATCACAATGGTTCCATTCTTATGAACCGTTAACCGATAGGTAGCCTCTCGTCCTCGACCATCTTTTTCGCTATTTGAATCAAGCGAAACACCTCTAGCCTCAAGAATAGCGTTGATGAATCCACTGATATTGACGCGGGCATTTCCATTTTTCCCCACGCTTATATAGCCGCATTCACGCGCTTTTGCGCTTCGAGATAGTTTGGGAATTTCTTTGAGCTTTTGTAGCAAGGCTTTGCCGGTCAACGGTTTTACTTCTGATTCCCCTTCAACTTTTACTTCAGCTTTTGCATTCTTTGCCATTGCACATGATGCCTTTCTATATCTTATATTTTGAATCTATCTAGGATTCTAGCCTAGAACAAGTGAATCTAGTCACTATAATTATGCCCTTAACTTTATTTTTAGAACCTCCCTTTGTACTCAATTTGATTTTGTGAAAATAGCGAGTATTACCTGATTTCTCTTTAGCCCAGATGCTGCTGGGCTTTCCATTCAAACAAGTCCTCAATCGACACAAATTCAGTTAGGATTCCATTTTCAACGCCGCGAGACACTAGGTTAGGGTCGGTTGTAAAGACCGCACATTCAAAACAGTCCATCGGGATCTGCCAGTGTTCGCTTAGAAAGGTTTTAAGTCTGTCAACCTGCTCTAATACGTCCTTTCGTTTCTTTGTTCGGCGGCGCTGAGCTGTTGTACCATGAGCGGCTAAATCAATATATTTAGTTTCAATTAGAAAAAGCGTTTTCTGCGTGGTGAGGTATACGAAGTCACATTTGCCAAGGTCTGTGCGGTTGCCAAGGTCTGGAGACTTTTCAAAGAGTAGGAGGCGATCGCAGGTGGGCAAATATCGCTCAATATTGAGATATACAAACGCCTGAAGCAGCAGCTCTTTATCATAGGAAAAACCAACTACACCCTCAAAAAAACGGCGCACATCCTCTGGATGCTCGGGTTGAATCGTCTGGCAGGCTTGAATAAACGGATTGAGCGACGCCTGTTCTTCAAATAATTCCATTTTTGTGCGTACTGAATTGTTGACGGGGATTGTTTACGGAGGTTCTTTATGAGGGTTTTATGTCAAACGCTTACAGTGTAGAGCGTCTGACATAAAAAACAGGGTTGTGATGTCATCATTCACCTACGCCAAAAGCCGCTCTTGGCAGAACACCATATTCTAAGAAGATTTCCTGAGAAGCGACATCAATTATTGTGTCAACATTATGAGTATTGTTTCAGGCAGATCAATGCCTTTGCCTTGAACGTTAGGCTTAAGTCAATGTAGGCTTGCGAATTAATGCGCTACAGAATCTTCGTGCAGATTACCCAAGGGAGTTTTAAGGTATGAAATTGGCGTATTGGATGTATGCTGGGCCAGCACACATTGGCACACTCCGCATTGCCAGCTCATTCAAAAATGTCCACGGCATCATGCATGCCCCACTGGGGGATGACTATTTCAACGTGATGCGCTCCATGCTCACCCGTGAGCGTGACTTCACCCCCGTCACCACCAGCGTTGTAGATCGTCACGTCTTAGCCCGTGGCTCTCAAGAAAAGGTGGTAGACAATATTACGCGCAAAGATGCAGAAGAGCATCCAGACCTGATTGTACTGACCCCCACCTGCACCTCTAGTATTCTGCAAGAAGACCTTCAGAACTTTGTCGAACGCGCTGCCGAAACCTCTGAAGGCGATGTGCTGCTGGCAGATATTAACCACTATCGCTACAACGAACTTCAGGCCGCCGATCGCAC
>JAGVDA010000092.1 GCA_020058975.1 Thermosynechococcus sp. WC_1
CGTGTAGATACAGAGAGTTTAGAGGTTGAGATTACTACGGAATATAGAGGCTGACGGCATTGATTTGAGCGGACAGCGTTGCATTTTTGAGTATAACTAACCGATGACTTAAACCTCCGTTCCGCTCTAACGAAGTTAGCCTGCGTGTACTGCTAAAGATATAGAATTGTTCGTAGTCCTTCGTCTACTAATTCTTGGAGGTGTTGCGGTATCAGTCCAATACGCTCCACTAAAAATGTTTTGTCAGCCGTCAAAACTTGAGACACGTTAACAACTGAATCTTTGGGTAAACCAGTAGCTTTACTCGGTAACAAGACATTGCCTGGTGCTTCTGCTAGTTGAGTGTTAGACGTAATGACTACGACAATTACTGTACTGATACGACTCTGATTAAAGATATCATCTTGAACAATCAAAACAGGGCGACGATAGCCAGGTTCTGAATCAATTGGAGCAGGTAAGCTTGCCCACCAAATTTCTCCTCGATACACTACCAATTCTCACTTGGTAGGGACATAAACTGTATCTTTGCTAAGAATGGATCTAGTTCAGAAGACTCTTCAGAATAGATCTGATTTAGTTTGCCTAAAATTTTATCTCGGTTATATTTTCGCAAATAAGCTTTTAATGCATTTGTGTAAAGCTCACTACGTGATACACCTAGCTGTCTAGCCAGCGATTCTGCCTCTTCAAAAACCGGATCTGGAAGTGAAATTGCTGTTTTCATAGCTACCTTCACCATCATTATGACATCTTAGCTATACCTTGGTTATACTAAAAATATAATAGGGCATAAATGCCTCAACCCAGAATAAAAACAGGCTAACGGCCTGCGGTTCACCGGACGGCGATACACTTTGCATCATAACCGATAGAGTAATGATCCGTTCCAAGTATAAGCGCTTGTTATGCTTGGTGCTGAGTTTTACTGCTCTCTATGTATTGGCGTAAAACGTTGTTAATTAAAGTTTTATACTGTTCTCCCTGAGACTGAAACCACTGCTTTACATCTGGGTCAAGCTGAATTAGGTCTTGGGCTTGGTTTGCGGGAATGCGTAAAGTTGCTCGTTCAAAAAATTTATCTGTCAGCGGTGGAATATCCGAGTAGTCAATATTCTCTTCCGACCGCGACTCTAAAGCGGCCCAGTTAGTACGAGAGGTACTGTTCAAATCGTTTCTGCTCATGACGGTTAGCTCTTCGTGCTGAAATGATTCGGATTACATCTTTTTGACGTTCTGTCCAGACTACTACCGCTATTCCAAAACCGAGAAAACCGATTCCGAACCAGCGATCCTCGCCGTAATCAAAACGGTCATCTAGCTCAATCAGCATTTCACCATCAAACATTGCAGGGACATCGGCAAAATCAATCTCATGTTTACGAATATTTTCAAGATTTTTCGCTTCATTCCACTCAAATTGCATGAAGGATTAGGGTATGCCAGATAAAACTAACTTGTTTCATTATCGCTCATTTTTCTTGGATGATCTTACTTTGTGATGATGATCCATAACTCACCTCTAATAAGTGTCGAAGCGTAACGGCTTGCGTATTAGCGGACGGCGTTGCAAAATAAGCGCAGACATAGCGGCTTGATCCGTTCCGCTGCATACGCTGGTTAGGTAGCATGAGGTGGTGAAAATTTCATCGACAACGCTCATAAACCCACATTAATTCTCCTAGGAGAGGTGGTGTATCTTTTGAAACTGTTGATCTTTTTTTATAGTAGTCGTAACTACCTAAGCCGGAAATAAAAGCGTATTTAGGTGCCTGTACTTCTCGCCCAAGAACCCCTGGAGTAGCCGATCTAAGATTCTGGTCAAAAAAGTTGATGCCAAAACTGTCGCCATATTCCAAACCATTCCTGGTAGGTTTAATACTCAGAAAAGAAATTGAGCCATATCCATTGGCTTGAGTAACACTAAAACTATAAATTTGCTTTTGTTTTGGATGGTTAATAGTCGCCGTAGCGTTTGATGTCCCTATCCCAGGAATTGATGTGCCAAAAACCAACTCAAAACCCTTACCGTCTAAATCATGATAAACGCTTTGAGCAATTTTGCATGGTGCTGCTAATGTTTGTATTGCTAGCGTCAAGATTACAGATGTAAGTACAGCTATTTTCATCGTTTCAGTTTAGATGTCCTTCAGGGAAATCTAAATTAGGCTCTTTACTCTTTATCATCGTTCTTTAACGCATCTCCCGCACTGTCTGCAAACCAACTTGCTGCTGCTCCGACAAGACCCATTCCGACTACACCAGCCATTCCAATTGGAGCAATCAAGGCTACTCCAACTACTCCTGCACCAATAGCAGCGGCTTTGACAACTTTTTCAGGAGTGATTTTCGTAACCTCATTATCGTTCTCTTGTGACATAACATTCTTCTTCTTTTTGTGGGCTAACGGAAAAGTTGAATGGACGAGGATTGGCGTTTAGTAAGCTAACGAGGCAACAATTTGTAGTATTCCCTAATTGGTACAGAAACTTGCCTAACTATATGTAGACGGACAGCATCCACCCATATCGCCCTGTAGTCTATATAGACGGATAGCAGTCCATCCATATCGTCCAATTTGGCATATAGACGGATAGTTGTCCATCCATATCGCTCTTTTCGTCATATAGGCGGATAGCATCCACCCATATAGCCCATTTGGTCATATAGGCGGACGCATCCGCCCATATCCTCATTCTCGGCATATAGACGGATACATGTCCACCTATGTCGCTATATGAGTCATATAGGCGGATGATTTCAGTGTTTTTTCGGATATCACTTTTATCAACTTTTCTTACTATTAATGAACAGTAGCCTGACAACTCCATTAGCCTATTCGTCGTAATAATCGCTCAAACCCATTCAATTTTTCAACGCTCAACCAATAAATTAAAAGGTACTGCTCAAGCAATAAATTAAGCAGCCCAACAACAGATTAGCGGATGCGAATCAGGCATTTTAAGCGATATCCGTCTCAATCGTCATCCCTGTCTGGCGCAGTCTTTTAGCTAAAACATCACCGAGTCCTGTGGCTGGGGTCAAAATGCCGCCGCGTTGCAATCCACCTGGCAGCTCAGCGGTGTTTAAGGCTAAACCGAGCGCCGATTCGCAGAGAAACTTGACTGTTGATTGGTTTCCAGGGTCGCCCTGGTCATAAATCAATCCCTTTACCTTGTGTCCATCGCTGGTGATACCCAAAAGTTCACAGCGAAACCAACCTTCATTCATGGTTTGCTCCGAAGGGCCAGTGCCGGGTTTAGGAAGCAATGGCTGTAGCAAACGACGCAGCGGTGGCTGCTGCATCATGCCGCCAAACAAAGCCATACCAGCGGTAATTCCTGCCGCCTGTAGCCATGCCAGCGGCGGGTTGAATTTGAGATATTCCTGATAGGTGAAGCCTGACCCGTAAGGCTGCTGCCACTGCTCAAATAAGGCGCAGCTACGGCGCACAATGCGCGTATTGACAGGACTCATGAAAAAGGGAGCAACCCAAGTTTTAATATCTGCGTCGTAATTCGGCTGTCGGGGGTCTTGATTGTGCGCGATCGCCGCCGCCGTAGGTTCGCCCGATGGATTGAGCAAAAAAGGGTTGCCTAATTGATCTGCTTGACCAGAATCGTAGAGATTTAGCCCAGAAGCCAAGGTGCCGCCATTAAAGCCGCCCACCATCTGAAAATAGCCTTTGATACCTTGGCAAGATACGCCCAGCGTCTGCTGCATATAGCGAACCAAAAGATAGGAACCCAAATCTGAAGGCACAGAATCAAACCCACAGCAGGGAATAATGCGAGTACCGTCTAAAGCCGCCTGCTCATGATAGCGATCGCAAAGTTCCCTAACCCAGGGTGTTTCCCCCGTAATATCAACGTAGTGGGTCTTGAAACGAACACAGGCATCAACCAGCGGGGTGCCATAGAGCGCAAAGGGGCCAGCAGTGCTGAGGATGACGCGAGTTTGGGCGACGATGGCATCGATCGCCGCTTGGTCTTGGCTATCGGCGACGAGAATGTCTACTTCAGCGCCAAGGGTTGCCTTAACAGATTCGAGTTTGGCAGGGTTTCGACCTGCGATCGCCCACCGTAGCTGACCCGCCTGTGCCGAACGGGCAAAATATTGGGCTGTCTGCTGACCGACGAATCCAGTAGCTCCATAAAGCACAACATCATAAAGGCGATCAGTCATTTAACAGAG
>JAGVDA010000058.1 GCA_020058975.1 Thermosynechococcus sp. WC_1
CCTGCTGATCGACAAGCTGCTGAAGCGACGCTAAAAAAATAAGTTTAGAAGGCGTGGGCAATGCTAAGGCAGGCGGCTGTTCTATGTCGCCAGCAGATGCCCCGCCATAGCACTGGCAAACCAGCGGCATTTGGTCTTGCATCTGTCGTAGCCGCGCCTGATCTAAGGCACTGTCTAATAGCGGCTGCCAATAGGCATAAATAGAGCCATCCCGATCTTTCTGGAGCGAAGGCAGAATCTTAGAGCGCACGAGCAAATCTAAACTCCAGCGCGAGACATGACTCCAGTAGCGAAGGTCTGCCCCCAGCAGATCTTCAGTATGCAGATCTGCATTGAGCGGAATGGCAAGCAAAAATTCAGTAGCAACTGCCGCACTCAAACACAGTCCACCCACTTGGAGCGGATAAAGACAGACCTCTTCAGAAGGGACAGCCACAGAATCAGCCGCAGAATGAAGAGGCACCACGCCTGTATCTGTCCAGTGGCAGAGTAGGCTTAGCGATCGCACCTCCCACCCTTCAGCCCCATCCTTTTGCTTCCGGTCTTGAGTATGCTTCTGTAAAATATCTTTGAGCGCAGGGGGGAGCATCAGTACCTTCGCCCCATGCAGCGACCCAAGTGCATCCAACAGTTCGTCTACCAAAAGGCAAAAGGGATGGGGTGGCGCTGGACTAAACGGTGTAATGGGTACCGTAGAACTGCGCCAGGTTTCTCCCCACAGAAAAAAGAGGCTATCGGGCGTAGGTTCTAGAGCTGATAACGCCTGGGAGTCTTGGAGCGTCAAGGACGGATGAATCCAGCTACCGTGCAGCAAAACCATAGGCGTTTCTCTCAAGCTGACGCCATCAAGCGTTCAGGAAAGGGGGGTTGAGTCGTCAAACCAAAAATGCACTCCCATTACCCCACCGACATCCTTTGCCGATGCAGGCGATTGAGTGCTGCTGCATCCTATGCTATTGCAATTCTCCCACGATGCATCATCTACAGATTCAATCTCTCCATCCTGGCTGAGGTTAAAACCAATCGTCCTTGAGCGCGTCTGCTGCCCTGCACTATCAACTAATGTTAGGATCGCTTCAGGAAAAAAGAGGAAAAAGAAACCTGAATGTCAGAAATTATTAAGTCAATATCCTTTGATGGACGGGATATTCGGCTCACGATTGGTCGTTTTGCACCACAGGCTGGAGGAAGCGTCTTAGTTGAGTCGGGTGATACGTCTGTTTTAGTGACGGCAACGCGCTCAGGCGGCAGAGAAGGCATTGATTTCTTGCCGCTGCTTGTCGATTATGAAGAGCGTCTTTACGCCGCAGGTCGAATTCCAGGAGGGTTTCTTCGTCGAGAAGGGCGTCCGCCAGAGAAGGCAACGCTGATTTGTCGCCTGATTGATCGTCCGCTGCGCCCCCTATTTCCAGACTGGATGCGCGACGATATCCAAGTGGTTGCCACCACGCTTTCAATGGATGAGAACGTTCCGCCAGATGTATTGGCAGTGACCGGCGCATCTTTAGCGGTGCTGCTGGCAAAGATTCCGTTTTATGGCCCGATGGCGGCGGTGCGCGTGGGGTTAGTGGGCGATGACTTTATCATTAACCCCACCTACGCCGAAATTGAAGCAGGTGAGCTGGACTTAGTAATTGCGGGTTCCCCTGAAGGCATTGTGATGATTGAAGCAGGAGCCAGCCAGGTTTCTGAAGAAGACATCATTGAGGCCATTGAGTTTGGCTATGAGGTCGTGATGGATCTCATTAAGGCACAGCAGGAGCTAGTCGAAGAGCTAGGGCTACAGGTGGAAATGCCCCAGCGCCCTACAGAAGATGCGACTCTCGAGAACTTTATCGGCGATCGCGTTACGGCTCAAGTTCAAGAAGTGGTGGCGCGGCTCGAAAAAGACAAAGTTGTGCGAGACGCAGCCCTCGACGCGGTGAAGGCAAGCCTCTCCCAAACCATTGCAGAACTCCCGGATGGGGACGCGGTGAAGGTTGCCGCTGCGGGTAATTCTAAGGCCGTGGGCAAAATCTTCAAAGGCATTACCAAGACGCTCATGCGTCGCCAAATTATTGAGCAGGGCGTGCGGGTAGATGGTCGCAAACTTGATGAAGTGCGACCCATCAACTGCAGCGTTGGCGTATTGCCTCGGCGCGTCCACGGCAGCGGCTTGTTTAACCGTGGGCTAACCCAGGTGCTGTCCTTGGCAACCTTGGGTACGCCTGGGGATGCTCAAGACATGGATGATCTGCACCCTGACGAGAAAAAACGCTACCTGCACCACTACAACTTCCCGCCGTTCTCGGTCGGCGAAACCCGACCCATGCGATCGCCTGGTCGTCGAGAAGTGGGTCACGGTGCTTTAGCCGAACGCGCCATTGTGCCTGTCTTGCCTACTAAAGAAGACTTCCCCTACGTCATTCGTGTGGTGTCTGAGGTGCTATCTTCTAACGGCTCTACCTCTATGGGTTCTGTTTGTGGCTCTACCCTTTCCTTGATGGATGCAGGGGTTCCTCTGACAAAGCCTGTGAGCGGTGCCGCAATGGGTCTGATCAAAGAAGGCGAAGAGATTCGGATTCTGACAGATATCCAGGGCATCGAAGACTTTTTAGGCGATATGGACTTTAAGGTGGCCGGAACCGATACGGGCATTACCGCCCTGCAAATGGATATGAAAATCCACGGTCTTCCCCTAGAGACGATCGCCAAGGCTATCCACCAGGCTAAACCTGCGCGGATCCATATCTTGGGCAAGATGCTGGAGGCGATCGCCACCCCCCGCGAAACCATGTCGCCCTTTGCGCCACGGCTGCTGACCATCCGCATTGACCCAGACCAAATTGGTTTGGTGATTGGACCAGGCGGTAAAACCATTAAAGGCATCACCGAGCAAACCGGAGCCAAAATCGACATCGAAGATACGGGTCTTGTGACCATTTCGTCTATTGATGAAGAAAAGGCAACCCGCGCCAAGAATATGATCTTAGGCATGACGCGACGGCTCAATGCAGGTGATGTTTACCTGGGCAAGGTCACGCGGGTGATCCCTATCGGTGCCTTTGTGGAAATCATGGCGGGTAAAGAAGGGATGATTCATATCTCGCAGCTTGCTGACTATCGCGTCGGCAAGGTAGAGGATGAGGTGAACGTAGGCGATGAAGTGGTCGTCAAAATCCGTGAGATTGACGGACGCGGACGCATTAACCTAACGCGCCTTGGCATCCACCCCGATGAAGCCGCCGCCGCTCGTGCAGGCAGCGCAGCAGAGTAGGCCATTATCCCGTAGGGGCGCAAGGCTTGTGCCCTCTATATTTTCTTCTGGAATATAGAGGGCACAAGC
>JAGVDA010000001.1 GCA_020058975.1 Thermosynechococcus sp. WC_1
GATGTCGGTGATGTATTGTTTCGGGCTAATAATGACCAAACATGGAGTCTTGCATCATTGACCGATCTATCTAAATTTGATTCTTGGATAGTGACGGCGGCTGATACGGGATGGTTTGAGGTGCCTAGTGTTCGAGGTGCAATATCAATTCCAAGTCATGGCTTGGGGGCTGACGGTAGCTTGCTTTTAATGGACTGGCGTGTGGACGGCAAAACAACAACCGATATACCACCAGTTGGAGCAAGGCGATACATTTTAGGGAAAATTATTAATCCTAATTTGATTGACTATGCCCCTGAAAATACCTTTGTAACGGTGGCATGATGACTAGAATAATTGATGCAACACCAAAAGCCTCAAGTACAACTTCAAACACCATTGAAGTCTTACAGGCAAACACGTTTACTGCGCCTTGTGTTTTGCGACATGCAGTAGGAGGCTGGGTAAAAGCCAAGGCCGATTCAGGAGCAAATGCTGATATCTGGCTATGCACTGCTGCAACACCGACATCATTCAAAGTGGCAAGCTCTGTTGAAACTTATCCTTTTCCTAATCACGGATTAGGTGCAGATAATGCCGTACTAATGCTATCGCCAACCATTGATGGAGCATTAACAACAGATGCATTGCCCACGGGTTCTGTACGGGTCTTAATTGGCATTATTTTTGACAAAGACAATATTTTGTGGATGCCTAGCTTGAAAATAGAGGTGGTTTGATGGGTGTTATATTAATTCCGCAAAATAACACAACAACCCCAGTCGTTGAAGCAATCATTCAAACGACTTTGCCTGAATCTTTATTAAGGGTAGGGGCAACCTATTTAACCGGAATATCATACTCAAAAACACTGACATACAAAGGGAAAACATACACTCCAGGGAATCTAAAGCTTGTCACTGTAAATGTAAACGAGTTAGTGTCTTTGCCTGTTTCTGCGAACTATGTTTTTACCGTTGGTGGTAAAACGTTTAAAATTAATGCTGATCGCAGTCGCATTGGCATTATTGCAGGCGGTGAGCCGATTCTTTGGCGACTCATTAAGACGATTCAATCAACCGATCCGGCTGATACCTCTCCCGCATTCTTACCAACAGAACAAGGCATTGTCACAAACGGAATCGCGCCAACAAAGTTTAGCTATTTCTATAAAGTCAACGATATTTACCAGTCTGAACCACTTCAAGATGGTGTAATTTTCCGGTACATTGAACCAGGGAGTGGGGCAATCACATGGCGCAAATTTGCAGTTGCCGGAGAGGGTGGGATCTTTGAAAACTTTGGAGGAACCCCAGAAGCCGCGATCACCTCCATAAATAATATTGATTTCACCAACTTATCGGATCTTAATGCCATCGTAAATGCGCTTGATACCGTAGATGACAAGCCCTTCACTGCGGCTATCTTTGGGCGCGATGGCAAGCAGATGATCGATATGAGTATTTTGGTAAATGGTCAAACAGACAAAAGGCAAAATGGGCTTTATTATTTTTCATGCGTTCAGGGAGATCCTGACCTGTCTAGTGCCGTTCGCGTGTCCCCATTCTTGCAATACTCAATCGCTAATATTGGACGCGCGCGGGTTCTGGTTTGGAAAGGCGATCGCTTTGGTGAAGATGAAGCTTGGATAAAGTCAGATACTCCCATTGGTGCCACATCTTCGGCTCCAAGAATTTCGATTGGCACAACACCTCAGTATTGGGTAAAATCCAAACCTCAGATTTCAGTTGAGCAACAGTTAGCCTCAGCATTAGAAAAGGTTGATTCAATCACCGAAACAGATCCGGTTGCGACTGAACAAGTTAAGACACTAGAAGCCAAAGTTACAGACCTTGGGGCGACCGTTGATACATTGCCAACCACAGCCATCATTGATGCAGTTAAAGCGAGCGTCACAACCTTGCAGACTGATCTTGCTGCCCTTGATAAATCCAAGGCCAGTGCGGAGAGTGTGACGACACTTAATACCTCGGTAAAGGATTTAGACACAGCACTAAAGGCACTGGCGGCGTTACCTCCCGATGTTTCGCAAGCTGAGTTAGATGCGGCGATCGCAGCTTATGAAGCAGCAGACAAGGCAGTGAACACAGCAATTGATGGCGTGAAGGCGACGGCAGACACGGCAAAGACTGCTTTGGATAAGGCGATCGCAGATCTCAAAAAGTTGCAGACTATTGAGTCATCAAACCCGCCCGATCTTGACGACCCAAATTGGGCAGCCTGGATTCAGCGCGTCTACAATTATTCTGCTCTCAGTGGAACCACAAGGGCATGGCTGCGAACTCCCAATACAAACGACGGGCTTCCATTCCCGAATTCATGGACAGAAACCGTCACGCTGCCCACTTTGGCAGACGCAAAACCAGATCCAAGCCGAGTAGATCTGCTTGCGCTTGAATTACCTCAAGGGGTGCGGTTCAGGTTCCCTGCGACCGTCCCTTTCAATAGTTCGCTATCTTGTGATATTTCATTCCCTGCTGGGGTATTTACAGGCATTTCCTATCAGCTTGTAGACGAAAACAAGTCGGTCATCCCTAAGACCCCCAAAGGGCAGATGGTGACGGAGACAGATAGAGCGGCTGGGATTGGATGGGCTTCTGTGCCAAGCAATGCCAAATTTGCTCAGTTTAATTTTGCCTATAAAAATGGCGGCAATCTGCCCTTTGAATTCCCCATTACGATCTCATAGGAGGCTCCGGTGAAAAAAACATTAACTCCAGTACTGCCAGAGAATCCGGCGATCGCATCCATTGATACTGCCTATAAAGCGGCTGACAAGGCCATTGCCGATGCAGTAATAGCACTGACAACCAGGGTGACGGCAGAAGAGAAAGCAATCACGGATAATAAAACTGCTCAGGATGCGGCGATCGCGGCTGTCAAGACAACAGCGGACAAAGCAAAAACAGACTTGGCAGCGCTCACGGGTAGGGTGAGCGCACTAGAGTCACCCTCTACAAATAACGCTAGCTATATTCTCAGC
>JAGVDA010000260.1 GCA_020058975.1 Thermosynechococcus sp. WC_1
CCTACCTCGCTTTATTGTGGCGCAGGCAGGCATTATGTTTGCAGTGGGTCTGGTAACCATTCAGACAGGGTTGCTCAATGGGTTCACGCGCTCCTCTAGCCTGCTCATCGACAGCGCAAGTGCCGATCTGTGGCTGGCCTCAAAAGATATTCGACACCTCGACTTTACCCTGCCCATTCCCTACAAGAGCCTGAAGCAAGCACAGCAGGTTGAGGGTGTAGAACGCGCAGAAGCGCTGATTACGCAGGGTTCGGTTTGGCGCTATGGCGCAAATGGGATGGCAAAAGCGGGGGCGATCGCCCCCATCCGCATCATTGGCTTTGACCCCGCAGGCGCTCTATTTCGCCCTGCCCCAGTCTCTGAAGGGAACTGGGATAGCCTCAGTCGTCCCTATACTTTTTTTGTAGATAAGGTAGACCTCAAAACCTTAGACGTGAAGCGGATCGGGGATGGCGGCGAAATTGGCTCCTATCGCGGCGAGATTGTGGGCTTGACCAGCGGCATTCGGTCGATTGTGTCGAGTCCTTACGTTTTCACCTCTTTGCCCAACGCAACAGCCTTTCTGACCTCTGCCATGGTGGAACCCAAGGCAGAACAACCTGCTCCCTCAGCACTACAGGATGAAAATCGAGTCACCTATATTCTGATTCGCGCAAAACCAGGTGTGGATCTTGAGCAGCTTAAGCGTCGTCTTGAAGCTGCCGTACCAGAGACCAAAGCCTTAACCCAGGCAGAGCTAACATCAATGACCCAAACCTACTGGCGAGACAGCACTGGCGTGGGCTTTATTTTAGGCTTGGGCGCAGTTGTTGGTGTCATTGTCGGCACCGTGGTGGTGGGTCAAATTTTGTACTCCTCCGTTACCGATCATCTGCGAGAGTACGGCACCTTAAAAGCAATGGGTTCGTCGGACTGGTTTATCTACCGCATCATTTTAGAGCAGGCGCTCTGGATGGCGGTCTTGGGATACTTACCTGGCATGGGCATAGTGCTGGTATTAGGGAGCTGGGTGCAAAAAACACAGGCCATTCAGATTTTAATTGGCCCTATGACTGCTGGAGGTGTGCTGGTCTTAACCATTGTGATGTGCTGCGGAGCCGCTATTTTTGCCATTCAAAAAGTAACGCGCCTAGATCCGGCAATGGTGTTTAAGTCGTGATGATGGAGCCAATGAAGATGTCCTGGAACTGCCCCTATGACTAGGATCACTGAACGTATGCCTTACCCAAAACTAAAGTTATCGAGACATCGCTCATGCCCTTTCCTTTTATGACTCAATCTATGCAAAAGCCGACGATTGGCATAGCCCTAGAATATGCCGTCTATGCCGAGGGCATTAAGATGGTGTTTTCTACAGGAGATCAGCCGCTCAAGGTACTGAAGGGCATTGACCTCAAGATTAAGACAGGTGACATTCAGCTCTTGATGGGGCCTTCTGGCTCTGGTAAAACCACGCTGCTCTCGATTTTGGGCGGCATTTTAACCCCCACAGCAGGTCATGTGTCTTTGCTAGGACAAGAGATTACGGGGCTGTCTCGTCATAAGTTGGCGCAGTTTCGACTGCAAAATATGGGGTTTATTTTTCAGGGGTTTAATTTATTTCCTGCGCTTACTGCGGCAGAAAATATTGAGGCGGCACTTAACCTCAAAGGGTTTCAGGGTCGAGAAGCCCGTCAGCAGTCCCTCAAATTATTAGAGCAGGTCGGTTTAGGGGACAAAAGCAAGAGCCTCCCCTCCGATTTATCGGGCGGGCAAAAACAGCGCATTGCGATCGCCCGTGCCCTTGCGGGTAAACCCCGCCTCATTTTTGCCGATGAACCTACCGCTGCGCTAGACTCCCAGAGGGGTCGAGCCGTGATTGAGCTATTGCGCTCCTTGGCAAAAGAAGAAGGCTGTACGGTGGTCATGGTGACGCACGATCCGCGCATTATGGATATTGCAGATCGGGTGGTTTATGTCGAAGACGGCATGATTTCTCCTGAGCCTCCTGGCGGTACCAGCAGCGGCGTCAACACTCATCATTCTTAACGGGGAGCGCGATGCGAGCTTTTATAACAGGCGCTACAGGGTTTGTTGGGGCTAATTTAGCGCGGCTTTTACTAGAGCGCGGCTATGAAGTCCGGGCGCTGGTGCGACCCGAGAGCCGTCTGGATAACCTCAAAGGCTTAGGCATCGAAACGGTTCAAGGCAATCTTTGCGACCCGTCTCTAGGATTACTCATGCAAGACTGCCAGGTGGTGTTTCACGTTGCGGCGCATTACAGCCTGTGGCAGTCTGACCGTGAGCAGCTTCACTACAGCAATGTTTTGGGCACGCGCAATATTTTGGCAGCCGCGCGAGAGGCAGGGGTGGAGCGCACGATATACACTAGCTCTGTCGCGGCAATTGGAGTACCAAAGAAAGACGGGCAAACAGACATCCGAACAAACGTCCCCATCGCGGATGAAACCTACCAAAGCCCTGTGGAGCGGCTGGTCGGAGACTACAAAAAATCAAAGTATTGGGCAGAACAAGAGGCGCACGAGGCTGTGCGTAACGGGCAGGACGTGGTGATTGTAAACCCGAGTACGCCCATTGGCCCTTGGGATATTAAACCAACGCCCACAGGCGATATTATTCTGCGGTTTTTGCGGCGACAGATGCCGTTTTATCTCAACACGGGGTTGAACCTGATTCATGTGCAGGATGTTGCTGAGGGGCATCTTTTGGCGTTAGAGAAGGGTAAGACAGGCGATCGCTATATTTTGGGCAATGAAAACGTCACGCTCCAGCAAATGTTGACGATGCTGTCTGAACTGACAGGGCTTTCAGAACCAAAGGGCACCATTCCGGCCTGGATTCCCTTGGGGGTGGCTTGGGTAGACGAAAAAGTCTTGGCACGTTTGGGCAAGCAGCCGTCGGTGCCCCTTGATGGGGTGCGAATGTCTCAGCAGATGATGTTTTATGATGCGACTAAGGCAAAACAGCAGTTGGGGCTTCCACAGACCCCAATCAAAACGGCGCTACAAGAATCGGTCAACTGGTTCATAGATCACCACTACGCCACACTTCCTTAGCTTTTTTGGGGGGTGAGGTGGGTGTATGCCCTTGCGTTTGTCCCCACAATGCGGCATGATACCGAGCGGCAAAGCGGACGGTCTGAGCCAGATGAGATGCAGGATGAAACTAAGTCGTCTGCAATAGAGTCTTATTACTCTGCTACAACGCCCAGAGGATGTTTTATTGAAGGTGCGATCGCTGTGAAATTAGGCGTAAAACTAAGCTGGCTCTTTCCATTAACTGCGATCGCCCTCCTCGGCTTCACGCAATCTGCCTGGGCAGGTAAGCTGGTCTACTGGAAATTTAATAAAGCGCTCAACCGCATTGAGTTTATTACCAACGAAGGGGTAGAACCTCAGGCCAAATTTGTTGCAAACCCAGCCCGATTGATTATTGATATACCCGACACGACCGTCGATAAATCAAAGCAAAAGAAAAGAAAAAACGTCTCACGATATATCAAAGAAGTGCGCGTGGGGCAATTGAACCGCGATACCGCTCGTCTAGTCGTAGAAATGGGTTCTCAGTACACCCTACGGGCTAGCGATGTCAAAATTCGCAGCCTTTCGCCCAACCGCTGGTTTGTGCAGCTTCCTGGTGCGTTACTGGTAGACTCGGCGATTGCTCAGGCACCCGCACCCATTGAAATTGATGTGGATATGCCAGGGGGGCTTCCCTCTCAGACCATTACCATCGATCCCAACGACTCCATCGACTCAGTGCCTCCTGGCAAGCGGATTCCGTTTCCACGAAGGCTACCGCCACAAAGACCACCTGAAGCATCTAGGCCGATTGAAGTGCCCCGTAGAGCGCCCACACAAGCGCCAGTCAGAACACCCATTAAGGCAGGTGCCACCGTTGTTGCCATTGACCCAGGTCATGGCGGTGGAGATCCTGGAGCAGTCGGGATTAGGGGGCTGCAAGAAAAGATAGCCGTGCTGTCCATTAGCACCCAGGTAGCAGAGCAGTTACGCCGTAAAGGTATTAATGCTGTTATGACCCGTACCAGCGATCGCGAAATTGATCTTCCGCCTCGAGTGGCAACCGCCGCGCGGGTAAAAGCGGACCTCTTTGTAAGTATCCATGCCAATTCGATTAGTTTAAGCCGTCCAGATATTAATGGCCTCGAAACCTATTACTACTCCAGTGCCCAAGGCTATCGCTTAGCCCGCGCCATTCATAACCGCATTCTTAAAAATACCGATATGCAAGATCGAGGTGTTCGTCAAGCTCGCTTCTATGTGCTTCGCCGCACTAAGATGCCTTCAGTTCTTGTTGAAACGGGTTTTGTGACAGGGTCTAGAGATGCGGCTCGATTGTCGTCACCAGCGCAGCGGACTCAGCTTGCCGAGGCGATCGCCCAGGGCATTGTGGACTACATCCAAGGACGATAAGTCCGAACGTCTCTTCACTCGACCGTAATTATTTTCTTTTGCATGACCGTCATTCAAGACCCTCCGTTAGATACACTGCCGCTCATTCTGGGGTTTGACCCAGGTCGAGATAAATGCGGGGTGGCGGTGGTTAGAACCGATCGCAACGTCTGTTTTCATGAAGTGGTGCCTGCCGCTGAGGCGATCGCCACGATTAATGCGCTAGGGCAGCAGTACAACATCACACAGCTTGTATTAGGCAACCAAACTACTGCGCTGCAATGGCGACAGCAGCTAGAGCAGAATCTAACGCCACTCCTGCCGATCACCCTCATAGATGAGCGCTACAGCACCCTCGAAGCCCGCGATCGCTACTGGGCGATGTATCCTGCCAAGGGTTTAACGCGGCTCATCCCTCAAGGGATGCGTGATGTGCCCCGTCCCATTGATGACATTGTGGCCATTATTTTAGTAGAGCGCTATTTGGAGCAACATGGCTTAGGCTCCTAGCCGATACTGTTCGTACACCTGAGTGGCGGCGCGGTGAAGTAGAGAATGGCGGTAGACCAGCCCTGAGAGATCTTTGCTGTAGCCGCCACCAATCACACAGGCCACCGGATACCCTTGCCCCACGCAGGTGCTTAATACCTGCATTTCTCGCCGAAAAAGTCCCGTATCGGTCAGGGCGAGTTTGCCCAGCAGATCGTCAAGGTGCGGGTCAACACCAGCATCGTATAGCACTAAATCTGGCTTAACTTGAGTTAGCAAGTCTGGCAGATACTGAGCCAGGGTTTGCAGGTAAGCCTCGTCTTCCATGCCCTCTGGTAGCGGCACGTCTAAATCGCTCTGCTGCTTTTTGCCAGGAAAGTTACTGTCGCAGTGCATTGAAAAGGTAAAGACGCTGGGGTCATTTTGGAAAATATAGGCCGTTCCGTCGCCCTGATGCACGTCTAAATCGACAATCAAAATTTTTTGCGCGAGGTTTAGAGACTGTACCGTGCGAGCGGCGATCGCCAAATCATTAAAAATGCAAAACCCAGACCCATAGCCAGGAAAAGCATGGTGTGTCCCGCCGGCTGTATTGCAGGCTAAACCGTGGGCGATCGCCAATTGTGCCGTCAGCACCGAGCCACCCACCGCAATGCGGGTTCGCTGGGCAAGTGCCTCACTCCAGGGTAGGCCAATCCGCCGCTGGGCTTTTTCATCCAGCGTTCCGGTTTGATAGGCGTTGACATATTCGGGTAAATGCACTAACTCAAGCCAGTCCGTTGGCGGTAGTTCAGGGGCATAAAACTGCCCAGGTACCGCAACGCCATCCTCTAGCAACAGCGCGTAAAGATCTCGAAACTTTGTCATCGGAAACCGATGCCCCTCCGGCAGAGGCGCAACGTAATCGGGGTGATAAACCAGAGGCAGCAGCGGCATTAAAGCAACGGCTGAAGGGCTTCGGTCACGGCAGCGGCAGATGCATAGCGCTCATGGGGCTGCGGATGGGTTAGCTTTTCAATAATGCCAGCAATTTCAGGACTGATGCTGGGGATATCCTGTACCTGCAAGCGAAAATCGTTGTCTGCCAGCCGATAAAATGCGTCAGGCTCTTGACCCGTCAACAAATAGATCAGCGTCGCACCCAAAGCATAGAGATCAGACAGCGTCATATCTTCGTTCATGTGCTGCTCAGGAGATTCGTAGCTTCCCACGCCACTGAGCGTCCCCGACTTTGAAGATATGCCTTTGATTTCACCAAACCCGACCAGCACAGCCTGACTAAACCCACGGGGAATTCTAGGTCGAATTAAGTTAGACGGCTGAATTCTGCGATGGATATAAGGCGGCGTTTGGGTATGCAAAAAGTCGAGCAACCGACTTATCTCTAGGGCGCACTGCACGACCTGATAGGAAGGCATTGGTCCTTGTTGGGCAATCCAGTCCCGCAGGTTGGGGCCGTGAATCATTTCGTTCACGAGATAGGGCTGTCCTTCATGTTCAAACGCTTCAAAGAACTTAGGCATACCTGGATGCTCTAAGTGACACAATAGCTGAGCCTGGGCTTCAAACTCATGAACTAATTGAGCAATTTCTTGATCCCCCTGCCTCAGCGTATTCAACACGACGGTATGTCCACCGCGCCATGCCATTAAAATATTGCCGAGGGAATTGAGCGGTTTTAAAACCTGGTAAGCGCCAATAACCTGAAGAGGATGAATGGGAAAGCCGCAGTCTGTACAAATCAGTGAGCCTTCTGGTGCGCCTTGATGATCGCAGGGGTGAGACGGCGGCGAAAAAGCCTCGGAATAGGCTTCTCCAAATAGCGGGTAGCGTCCACTCACGTAAAACGGAGATTTATGTGAACCTAGCGGCAGTACGATGGGTTCTGATTTTTCCTGAAGAGATTCTGGCTGTATTGATGCGGAGAGGGCTGGCGATGGTGATGAACTTTGTACTTCATGCTCTGCACTCAGTTGGGTTAAGCCAGATGCCTCAGAATGACTAATGCCTGCTCCAGCAGCAGAATGGCTATCATCTATCGCAATCTGAATATTTGGCCCAGATCGAGCCAACCGCATGATGCTGCCGTTCGTCAGTGGGGCTTGGTGAACACGTTTGCCGTCTAAGTACGTTCCATTGGTACCTAAATTCACAACCTCCCACTGGTTGTCTGTGAGTCGAATCTCGACATGATATCGAGAAACAACTGCACTATAGAGAACGACCTGATTATCGACGGCTCGACCAATCCGAACCGCAGGATCTTTTTCAAAGCTCCAGCTTTGAACGGGTGTAGATTGAACCGGATGCAAGAGCGTTAGCGTAATCACGGTTAATTCATTTTAAATATGAACGTCATAAGCTCGCCCTTTCCTAGGGTAATGCGATCGCCCACTCGAAGGCGGTATCGTGTACTGGGCGTAAGGGGCATGTTATTCAAATAGGTACCATTCGCGCTACCCACATCTTCAACAAAAAAGTGCCCGTCTTCAATGTGAATTGCAGCATGGATTCTGGAAACCACTTCAGCACTTGAAAAAACACTAACATTAATATCAGGTGGAACCCGATCATTGGGCTTGCCAATATAAATGACTGACTTGCCGTCTGCCATCAGCGAAGTCAACGTATTGCTTTGGGCATGCAACAGCGATGCAGATTGCGTTTGAATCTGGGTATTGACCACTTCTTCGTAAGGTTCGTCACCGTGAGGAGCATCATGAAGCGCCGCATCTTGGCTCTCTATGTCTTCGCTCACAGATTGAACAGTCGTCTGAATCTTAAAATCAACCGCCTTCTCTGCTTTGGCAAAGGCGGTTGCAGCGGCGACGGGTGAGCTTAGGTCTGCAATCGGCTCTGGCGGGAAAGGAATGGGCAAAATAGCGTCACTGCCAACCCCTTTCGCACTCACAGGCTCAATGGGTCGATTCGCAGAAAGCTGTAAATTAAAGCCGCAGGTTCCACAAAAATGGGCATCATCCAAAACCGGAGATCCGCAGTTGGAGCAGCTAGACAATTCTGGAAGCTTAGACCCACAGGCTTCACAGTATGATGCTTCATCGAGATTGTGATGGAGACAGTTGGAGCAGACAATCATAGTGAAACAAACAAATACTTAGAACTTCTGCCAAAGAATAACCATCACGATGGCTAAAAGGCTTTAATCTGAAAAGTTACACATTTTTGCTTTGGTTCAGCAAAAACAAGAAAATTCTTTGAATTAAGCTGAAATATAGATGCTATTTCACTCCTGCTAGGGATTCACTATTGTCGCACTTCTTTTCCTGTTTTGGCGATGGCTACCATCTTACGCACTGATGCCGTCACCCTCAAAAGACTGATCTTTCAAGACTATATCCTATGCACTCTCAGTTCAAAAAAGATGACTGCAAATATTGACGATGTTTATGGAGTCACTGAGTTAACGTTAAGGCTCTCTCCAGCCGCTTGATCGAGGAGCCAATATAGTTTGCCCTTGGGCTGGATAAATCGAGCGGGGTAGGTAAAGGGATCAGCACCGTCTGAAAAAATGGCCTTGAGAGCGGGCTTTTTGCTCGAGCCTGCCACTAAAAACAGTACGCAATGCGCCTGATTAATCAGCGGAATTGTGAAGGTTAATCGCGGGTCTGACCCACGGTAGCCCACACCAATGAGGCGATCGCACACGTTGAGTACCTCGGTATGCGGAAACAGCGAGGCGGTATGTCCGTCATCTCCTAAGCCCAGCAAGATCAGGTCAAAGGTGGGGATCTCTTGCGTTCCAAAAAATGAACGTAGGTGCGCTTCGTATTGCTGGGCAGATTCTGCGGGATCTTTAGCCTGAGTGGGCATCGGGTGAAGATTTGCCGCAGGGAAGGGGACACGGTCGAGCCATGCCCGACGCGCCATACCTTCGTTGCTGTCGGGGTGGGTGGCGCTGACGTACCGTTCATCGCCCCAAAAGATGTGAATTTTGTCCCAAGGGAGATCTTGCAAAGACAGCTTTTCGTACAGCGGTTTGGGCGTGGATCCTCCCGCTAGGGCGATGGTGAATTGCCCGCGTTGGGCGATCGCCTCCCGACAGGCATCTGCAACCAGCACAGCAGCATCATCTACAATCGCATTCACATCCATTAATACTTTAAGGTTGGATTCCATAAGCAGACCTTTGGGTAGAGGGTGTTGTTGCCAGGGTTTGAATGGTAAGTGCCTGAGGTGGTGTAGCATCAGGCGGGTACAGATAATCTAGCGAAATTAGCCTATCCTCTTTGCGAGGCAGAGTAACCACCGCTAAAGGTTCTCCTTGCTGTCCTTGACGCTGATTGAGATGATAGTACCGAAGTTGGGGGGTGCCGCTGTCATCTTTATAACGAACCCGAACGGTTCCCCGAAAAAAGACCTGATTGGGCAGGGTGTTCAAAAAACGCAGTCCTTTATTCCACCGATTTTGTTTGAGCGGAGTCTGAATTGAAACCGCAACCTTTTGCTCGGTCTCGCTGGGGTTATGTAGCGGTAGCGAGACCTCATAATGAACGCCGTAGTTGCCGTGAGACATCCAGGCCGTATCAGGATAGCGAACCAGCATAGGTGCGCTTTGGATTTGACCTGTC
>JAGVDA010000270.1 GCA_020058975.1 Thermosynechococcus sp. WC_1
CATCCTGTTAATGAAAGAAACATCAGGGCAAGATTTAGTTTTAGGGTTTGGAACAAAAATTTAATGAGATTATCGAAAACAGACGCTGATCTACAAGAGCTAACCGATCGCAGGCATGAGTATCCACAGCAACCGCGATCGCTTACTCAAGCTCATCTCAAAGACATCGAAGCATTTGTCGAACGAACGAACGCAGTCCCAATGTGGAATTATTCAGAAGAAAAGTATTCATGCTACAAACACAGATAATGCCACCAGCAGACTACATAAAAACAAAACTAATGGAAGCTGGTGTTAGTCAAGCTGACCTAAAAAGAGAAATTGATAAATGGATGTCCAGGCAAAATGAAGGCGGGTTTAGTGCTGTTTATATTGGCGATGTCCTCTCAGGAAGACGCGACGTAAACCCTAAATTTATCGAAAGGCTTTCTATTGTCAATTTGAGCCTGCGCTTAGAAATAAATAGAGAGTATCTTTATTACCTATGCGGTATGTGGCCTCCTGAAATGGTTTGCATGGATGAGGATGAATTCAATATTGCAATATCGGTATTCAAAACATGAAGACAACCTATCAAAGCATTTGTGTCAACGATTGGATTAAAGACTCTGGAGAAATTTATCAAGTTGTTGCCAGAAAGTCATTCGCAGGGGTTGTTCTTTTGCAGTTAGACCGCGATTTGTCTTGTGGCAAAAACTTTCTCTACGGCTTCCCGAATAGCGAAATTGAGCGCTTGAGCAAAAACGAGGTTGCAAATATAGCGATTGAGGTTGGCATAAATGATTAAGGTTCGTAAAACATTCAAGGTTCATCTACAGGAATTTCTGGCAGTAATCCTGATAGAGATAGCAGAAAAAGTTGCGCCTAGTTCATTGAAACTCGTCTGTAAAATATCTCTCAATTCAGCCAGACGAATATCGCAAACTGACCATATTTATATCAAGGAACTTTCTAATGCTAAAAGAAACAGGAACCTTCTCAGGCCGTAACCCATTGCAAGATCGAGTCTCCCAACATCAACTTAGGCAGCAGTTGGTGGCTCACGCGCTTAATGTGAGCTGCGATCGCCCTGTCCACGACGAAGACGGCGATTTTCTAGGGCATTGGCAAGATGAGCAATGGATCGAAACGCTGCTGAAAATTGCAAGGGAGTTGTGCGAAGTCGAGAAGAATACTTGGAGAAATCATGCCTAGGAATATAAGTTTTGCACTAACAACCCCTCAGTTTCTTGCCAAGACAAAAACGGTAACGCGACGGTTCGGATGGTGGTCGCTTAAGCCAGAAACAGTCCTTTGTGGTGTCGAAAAGGCAATGGGATTAAAGAAAGGGGAAGCTGTCAAAAAGCTTGGGTTAATTGAAGTAGTCAGCGTTAGAAGTGAGCCGCTTCAAGCCATTACTGCTGAGGATGTAATCAAAGAAGGATTTCCTCATTGGACAACAAACGAATTCATTGATTTTTTGGTAAAACATTACCGAATTAAGCCAAATAAAATAGTGAATCGGATCGAGTTCAAATACATGGACTTGGAACCATGAAAACCTTTGCTTCGCTCTTCTCAGGCGGAGGCGGTAGCGATTGTGGTGCTGTTGCTGCTGGCTATACTCCGGTCTGTGCGGTTGAGTATGACCCGTATGCTGCTGCTTTGTATAGGCAAAACTTTGGCGACCATGTTCGGGAGGAGTCAATTTTAGATACTCCGATTGAAAAGTTGCTCAGTGTTGAGTTCTTGTGGGCTAGTCCACCGTGCCCAAGCTTCAGCACGGCAAAGACTGATGGCAAAGAAACAGAGCTAGACATTGCCTTGGCTCAAAAAACCGCTGACATCATCAAGGCCATAAACCCGCGCTATTTTGCTCTGGAGAATGTGCGCGGCTATGTTGGTTCTGAGTCATTCAGAATCATCTATGCAACGCTTGAGACAATGGGTTACAACCTGCATCATGCGATCTATGATGCAGCTTCGTTCGGCGTCCCTCAAAACCGGAATCGTCTCATCCTTCGCGCTAGTAGAGATCGCCTTCGGCTACTTCAGCCTACTCATGCAAAAGTGCCTGATCTATTCCATCAACCTTGGAATGGCTGGTACGATGCCGTCGCTGATTTATTGCCAAGTTGCAAGCCGACGCATTTAACCGAAAAACAGATTCAGTCTTTGGAAAAGAAAGGCTGGTATGGGGAAGTTGAGAAGGCTTTAGCCGTATCCAGCGAATACCTGGAACAAAATGGAAAAGCAGGGCGTTGTCAGGATCTGCCAATTGGGACAGTGACAACTCAGTCAAAACCTTTGGCTGTGTTGGTTGAAGGAAATAAAAACCCTAGCCGCGTTGCATACACAAGGCTGTCTACAGATCCGGCTCAAACGGTCTGCGCTAGCGCTACAAGTTCTACCCACCTTCCAAGAGCGGTACTGGTTGAGGGCAAAGATTCACCATCCCGCGATCGCACTTTACGAAACGCTCATGAACCATGCATGACGGGTACAGCTAATCAAGGCCGCGGCGGGCGATCGCCAAAAGCCGTAATCCTCGAACGTGTTGGCTATCCTACTAAACGTGGCCCCACGGTTCGAGAATCAGATGAGCCAATCTGGACAGTGCGATCGCATGTCGGTTGTGACGAACGCCATGGCTACCGTAGCCCAGTTACAGCCTTGCTAGAGGGTGCTGGTGCTGAGGTTAGAGCGCTGGATTATCGGTGTTTGTCGCGCTTTCAATCGTTTCCAGCCTGGTACCAGTGGGGGGCGAGTAAAGGCAAAAATTGTCGCGTAATTGGCAATGCGGTGCCTCCATTGCTTGCCCAGAAAGTAGTCGAAAGTTTTAGATAGCAAAAACAAAACCCCTCAGTCTATTGCAAGACATGAGGGGTTTAGCTTATTATTTTTGTTGCAAGCTTTAAACCAAGCTTGCGGAGGTCTTCTCCCCTGCAAGGGATTAGAACCAAAGGTAAGAATCCCAATCCAAGAAACTCTTAAAAGAATTGTACCCAACAGGTGATACCACAGTCAACCCAACCGATACGATCCAAGCAGAACGGATCGTATCGGTTGCTTTGCCTCGGTCTATTGTGGTCTTCTCTGGGCTTTTGGACTGCGGAGACAGTGCAAGTCGAACTTGGTTCGCTCTACGCGCTCTGGACACCAATGGGCAGGGCTGGGTTGATATAAAGGTTAAACAAGTTTCTGATTGGTTAGGCTGCGATCGCTCTACGATTTATCGTCACCTTCCCAATAAAACATTTTTCCCCTACGTCATTCGATCTGGGGGGAAAGTTCGCGTCTATCTAAGGGCGATCGCCAAGGTTGCGATCGATTTTGGGTTGGACGTGAAGGGGCTTGGCGCATGTACTGAGTTTGACCCCAAATGGCTGGGGAAACATTCTTTGTCGGTTCTGTATGGGACTGAACTAGAGGCTCAAAATGGGCAGCGCCAAGCTTTTCAAACAGCTATTCATTCAACAAGAGGACTGAAGCGATCAAAAATCATAAACCCCGCTAAGGCGGTTGTTATTAAGTCACAACGGGAACAAGTATTGACTCGGGAACGAGATCGAAGACGAAAAGAGGCGGGACGGTCGGCGGTTTCACCAGGCTTTCAAGCTCGCGCTTTTCGGTTTTTCAGAATCGCTCACGATCAATCTGTTCCTGGGGTGACTCAGGCTGAAATAGCCAATCGGTTAGGAAGGTGCGATCGCACTATTAGGAGGAGGCTTTCAAATGCTACTAGGATTAGATGCGGTCTAAGACCGTTGAATCGTCGTAGGGTACTTCAAACGCTTCCTCCTGATGTTCAGAAACGTTACTCCGAGTATCTAAATCACATTCACTCAGATTTTGCTTCTGTTCAATACGGCGATCGTATTATCCAAATCGGTCGCATCAAAATTGGGGAAGAAACGGCTCAGGTTTATCGGTTACTCACCAATGTCTATGAGTTCAACTTCCCACTTTTATCTATGCGCCGCACTCGCGCAAGGCTTAAGAGATTGGTCAAGGCAATAGAAGAACAATGCACAGCCCTAAACGGGCTGAAACATTAGAGGCAACTTATGCGAAAACCCCAAAAGGTGCCACTTTAGCTGCCCTTCCCCAACTTCCCAACCTTGGGAACAATCTTGCAACGGTTAGAACAGGTAGAGGACATTCAAATTATCGGAGTCGCCGTAAATTTCCGTGCTAACCGTGATGCGGGTCATTTATGTATCGTTCAATTGTTGCTGCCGAAATTTTTCCAGCAGTTGAAAAGAAATAGCTGTTTGTCCAGAGTGATGGCATCTTTTTTAAATGTTCAAATTCTTTCCTTAAACAACTTGCCGACCTGCCCTTAAAAGCTCTAACGACTTGGTAAATGGCATCAGTAGGATGAATTTCGACAAATAGGTGAATGTGGTCGGGGGCAACCTCTAGCGCTCGAATACGCCAATCCTTCTCGGTTGCAAGCTCAGAGAATATCTCAAAGATCCTATCTCGCACTTTCCCGATCAAGACCTTTTTGCGCCGCTTGGGTATCCAGACAAGATGCACCACATTCATCCCGACAGAATGGTTGTAATGCCTGTAGTCGTAAGCTTTTTTTCTCATGGGACTCCATAATTGACAATTATTTAATTGTAGATTAATGTAGAAAGAACATCAAACAAAACAACATCATGCAAGTCCGCTGGAACTACAAACTACAACCAAATAAGGCGCAACAAGCACTTATGGGTGAGTGGCTTGTAACCTTACGGAAGCATCGCAATTATTGTCTTGCAGAACGCAAGCGCGGTTTTGAAACGAACAATCAGAACAATGATCAACCTGTCTGCTACGGCTTTGCTGCCTACTGTGAAATTGATACCCGTTTAGAAGTTGGAGCGTTCAGCCCGTTAACCTGCCCAGTTCTTAAGCATGGCGTGATGTCTGCTCAAAACTTGACCAAGATCAAAGATGGGAAGTGGCTAACGGTTAGCGGGGTGCAGTCTGCGAGAACGACTGAGTTACGCGCTGAGAACCCCTGGTATAAGCGAATTAATTCAAATGTGTTGCAAGGAAATCTAGCCAAGCTTGATGCGGCATACAACGGGTTCTTTAGTCATAAGCGCGGGTTCCCTGCATTCAGGAAAGCGTCCAACTTCAACAGTTTTCAGTACAAACCTGGGCACGCAAAATTAACCGTTAACCGAACTTCAAGACACAAGCGCTGCTACTCTCATGTCTATTTCCCAGGGTTAGGAGATATGCGATATCTCGACAGTCGGATGATTCCGGCTGATGCTGATATCCGCACTGTGACGGTGATGAAAGAAGCTGATGGCTGGTACATGAGCGTTCTGCTCAATTTGTCTGAGGCGTTGCCTGAAGTGGCTGACGCTGACGTTAAATCTACCGTTGGCATGGATGTTGGTATTAACAAACTTGTTTCTTTGTCCGATGGTTCTTTTATTGAGAATCCCAAGTTTGCAACGAACAAAAAAATCCGTCGCCAACTGAGGATCAGGCAGAGACGGGTAAACCGCAAAGTGAAAGGCTCCAAGAATCGCCGCAAAGCTGGAATGGAAGTTGCTAAGCTGCATAAAAAGATCGCAGACAAACGCAATGACTACCAGTGGAAAGCCGCTCAAATGATTGTTAGAACGGCTGACGTGGTGGTCAGAGAAGACCTAAATATTAAAGGCATGAAGTCCCGTTGCAAGGTCAAGCGCTCTAATGGTCGAGCCATTCCTAACGGTCAATCTGCAAAGCGTGGGTTGAACCGTTCTATATCTGATGCGTCTTGGGGTAGCTTGTTTGGCAAGATTGATTGGATTGCTGCCAAGGCGGGTAAGCTCGTCCTAGCGGTCAATCCTCGTTATACCAGTCAGGAGTGTTCAGCCTGTGGGCATATCAGCAAGTTAAATCGCAGTGGCGAGAAATTTGTCTGTGAGTCATGCGGTCATATTGACCATGCTGACACCCAAGCATCTAGAACCATTGCCAAAAGAGCAGGGTTTGAATTTGTCAGTACAAGACGTAAAAACCTACCGGGGGACTCTCGGAAAGTAACGGCTGTCAGACATGATTTCGCCATTCGTGGCAAACGGGATCAGGGCAGCAACCGTACATCTAAGACTGTAGA
>JAGVDA010000502.1 GCA_020058975.1 Thermosynechococcus sp. WC_1
GTCTTGGGGCTGAGTCCGCAAGTTTTGGATCGGGGCATTGGTTTTGCCTATGGTAAGCCTCTGAGCATGAATTTAGATCTGGCTGCTGCCGCTGCTTCACTGCCCAGCGTTGATTTAGACGTGCAGTTTATCGTATCAGCGCTTAACTTGACGCAGCAGCAAATCGTACCTTCTTTTGTGACGGTGAATGAGGCTGATGTTCAAAGACAGCTCCAGACAGGCCATAGGGCGTCGTCTCCAGCACTAAATTACAACTTAGAGAAAGACTACGACTTAGTGCTGTTTGAAGGCCCCAGCAATTTGGCAGAAGGACAGCTCTTTGGATTTTCATTGCTCCAGCAGGCTGAGCAGCTAGAAGCTACGGTTTTACTGGTGGCACGGTGTCAGTCTCTGGCGGTGGCCGATGAGCTGCTGTTGGCTCAAACACATTTGGGCGATCGCCTCGGTGGTGTCATTCTCAATGACGTCCCCGCAAAGCTGTCACAGTCGATAGCTGACTTTGTTGTGCCTTTTCTGGAGCAGCACAACATTCCGGTCTTTGGGCAAATTCCTAGCCATCCTTTGCTGCGTAGCATTAGCGTGCGAGAAATGGTGCAGCAGCTCAACGCAGAGATACTGTGCTGTGGCGATCGCCTGGATTTAATGGTAGAGCAGCTCAGCATCGGAGCCATGAACGTGAATTCTGCCCTGCGGTACTTCAACCGCGCTAACAATATGGCGGTGGTAACAGGGGGCGATCGCACCGATATTCAGCTTGCGGCGCTAGAGTCTTCTACGAACTGCCTTATTCTGACGGGGCATTTTTCGCCCAACGCCATTGTGCTCAATCGTGCAGAAGACCTAGAAGTTCCGGTGCTGTCGGTGGACTTAGATACTCTCACCACTGTAGAGCTGGTGGACAAAGCCTTCAGCTCAGCACGCTTTAGCGAAACTATTAAGGTTGACTGCATTCAAAAGCTGTTTAAGCAGCACGTTGATATTGATCGTCTGCTCAAGCAACTCGAAATCAAGCCTGCTCTGCGACTGTGAAGAAGCCACTGTGAAGAAGCCAAAATACCCTTTTTTGATGGGTTCTAAGTGGACAGCCAAAGAGTCAACCTTTGGGTGGCGTCACTTTGAGGTGGTTAGCCGCAAAAATCAAGGGGAGATGGTCTTTGCAGAGCTAGTGTCGTCGTGCGACCCATCCGTGAGCTTTTGGGTGAATGCAAAAACGCTCCGCGATCGTCAGCTTTGGCATCCGGGCTGGAAGTCTTTGGCAGAGCAGGGTCGCCCACCCCGCGACACAAAAGTGTAAATTTATGTAAACATTAAGTGTACGGTTTTGTAGCGGGGGAAATCATGGCTCGTTTGCAGCGACTGTTACGTTCTGGTTTAGTGTTGGCAGTGCTTTGCCTAACGCTTTTTCTGTCAACCGTTCCGGCTTGGGCAATGGGTGGGCAGATACTGCCGCTCAATGAACCAGCTCCAGCATTTACGCTGCCCACTAACGACGGCAAAGGGCAGCTTTCTCTGTCTGACCTCCGTGGAAAATGGGTGGTGCTGTACTTTTACCCCAAAGACTTTACCCCTGGCTGTACGTTAGAAGCCCAGCGATTTCAACGAGATTTAGCAAAGTACCAGGTCAAAAATACGATGGTCGTCGGGGTTAGTGCCGATTCTGTCAATACCCATGCTGAGTTTTGCAACGCTGAAGGGCTAAAGTTTCCGCTGTTGGCGGATGAAGATGGCTCGGTCAGCAAAGCCTATGGGTCTTGGATGGGCTATTTGTCTATGCGCCACACGTTTATTATTGACCCTGACGGCGTATTGCGAGAGCGGATGGTAAAGGTTGCCCCTGCGGTTCACAGCACAGAGGTTTTAGGGCGGCTTGCTGAATTACAGAGCGCTTAGCATAGATCAAAGCCCCAATGATAAGATGAAGCCATCCCAGTAGGCTGGGGCTGTAGCTCAGATGGATAGAGCGATCGCCTCCTAAGCGATAGGTCGAGGGTTCGAGTCCCGCCAGTCCCGTTAAATCTTTAAAGTGATCATGTTCATTTAGTTGACTCATCTTTTTGTAAATACGTTTTATATCTCATATCCTTTGATAGATAAACCTTAAAAAATGCAGTAGCCATAGATCTCCGGTAATTTTCAACGATTGGCTTAGTCTCAAGATCAAGGTCTTTGAATTTTCGTCTCTCCATGTTCTTAATGAGTGACTCAACTGGAATATTTAGGTGTGTATCGCCTTGAGTATCAATAAGATATTTTTGCGGACTACCAAGGCTAAGAAAAGAAGGCATTTGTTCAACCATAAACGGTGTAATACCATCCTTAGCAGAAGCCTCCCAAAGAACAGGAAGTTTTATCGCTTCGAGTTCTGTTGGCCCAAATAATGCACTGCTAGGAGGATTTTGTACAAGAATAGCTTTGATTCGAGAATCTTTCAGACTAACTGGTTTGGCTGGCAATTTTAATACCAAACACTGAAATAAGAGAGAATAATTAATCCAATAGTTTTGATCTTGACATTTAGAATCAAGCTGTTTGAAATTAAAGACAGATCCTGCCAGAGAAAGTGCTGTAGTTCCTCCCAGAGATCGACCAATCACTCCAACATTATCAACATTAAGTTGACCCTTAAAAAGGCTCTGATTTAGACGGGAAATTTCATCTAAAGTGAATTTTATGTCCAATGGACGATCCAAAAATTCTTCTGCCTCTAATAAGCTACTACGTGCCTCTGATATAAAATTGTAATACTGGCTTAAGTTACTGCCAGGGTGATCAACTACTACTACTGCAAAGCCTTGAAGCGCAACGAATTTGGCAATCTCCTGTTGACTTTTTAAGGATTGTCCAAATGCAGGAGAAATAACGACTAACGGTGTCAGCTTTTTATCATTATTTTCAGGCCAATAGATATTTGCAAGAAAACTGCGTTTTCGCAATGAATCATTTAAGTCTAACTTTATATAGTTCAGTCTTTCTTTCGTTAGATCGGGGGCTAAACTATTTGGACTCGTATTTATAAGAGCTTGATTTAATTCCTCTAAATGTCGATCTTTTCTTGTAAGTATTTTAATACCTTGAGACTCAAGTTCTTTAAGATCAACATTAGATGTTTCTAAGTTCTTGTATATTTTGAATAGAAGCTTATCATTGATTCTTATGTTCCCTGGAAATTCCTGGATTACATCAAACATCCGAAAGCCTTCCGGATGTCTGGCGGCTTTAGTTAATGAAGAATGTAATGATTGAAAACTACTTGTCCCATCTTCATTTTGAAAAAGTCTACTAAATCCCCTTAGGACTAGTGTTCCCATTGGAGAATTAAAGTA
>JAGVDA010000133.1 GCA_020058975.1 Thermosynechococcus sp. WC_1
GCAATGAATAATTAAGCGGACATACTTTCCGGAAAAATCATTCGATTAAGCAGACATACTTTCCGGAATTCACAAAGGCGCACCCAGATCGGTAAATTCTGAATAATCTGCAAAATGATCCATATAAAATAGCCAGATTTTAGAAAGGTCTTTTTCTTGGGTGAGTTTTACCTTAAGTTCCTGAAGTCGTTCAATTTTCATAGTGTGTATCAACGTATTTCAAAAGTGAATAGCGCCGCAGTTTACCTTCAGCTTGCTTTAGGATAAAGCCAAAAACCCAGTACATTATGGATAGAGAAAAAGCGTAGATTTGCTCAGCCCCCGCCAGTCAGAAGCAAGTACCTGCCGCGCCTCTACTGAACTGCCACTGTCCTTGGCTCAGGCGATCGCCCTCTCATCTACAGCAGCGCCCCAGCCATACATCCGCAAAGCCAGTACCGATAGCACCACGCTTGCAAATCCCCCGCCCTGCGGCCTTAGCTTGCGGTTGCAAGGCAATTGTATTTTGTTGGTTAGGCGATTGCCTTTCTAAAGCCGCGAAAACCACAGCGAAGCAAAAGCTAGCAAAGCGCTTGTCTGCCTTTGATGGGTTAAAAGCAGAGCAATCTATTGAAAAAATCGCTCATTTGTAACAAGTTTATTATTTGTTTCCAGAGAAAAATAAGTATAAGCCAAAATACTGTGATCTATACCAGAACGAGTTTTTGCAATCTGGATAGTTTAGTCGTCTCATCATTATGGCGGTCAACACTTATGGTTTTACTTAGGAATAGACCCCCTTCAAGTTCTGATAAAATTGTTAAGCCTTGGTGGAATAGACCTCTAGTTGGTGAGCTAAGCCTCTGGGAACGGCTTAATCAATTATTTTATAAAGAAGAAATTCCTGATTCAGTTATCAGCATTCATGACGTAGCGCTTAGCGAGGGAATGAAACTGTTCCGTAGAGCAAAATCTATTGAAATTGAGAAGTTTGGAAGTAAAGAGTTTTTAGCTTTTGTTAGAATTAAATATGATTTAGCTCAAAATAAATCAACCCATCAAAATCTTGAGAAGTATGCCCAACTACTTCAGGTAGGCATGAAAACTAAAAAGTCTTTTATTGCACTTGAACAAATCGAAATTAACCATCAAGGTAAAAAGTTCAATGAATTCTATGAATATGTAAATACATTATTAGTCAAGCTATCTACGCCTGCTTCGTTCAAGGTATATTTACAGCCTAAGTTTGCGGAAGTTTATCCTACGATGAGCAGTGAGGAAGGCAAGACTGCATTATGCAATTATGTACAGCAGCTCGAAAGTCTATCTGAACACGAACTAGGTTTAAGACTTTTAGCTGCCTTCAAGGAATATAAACTAAGTGATTACTCTATCCTTAGAAAAGTTTCAGATATCATTAAAAATCTTGAGCGGCAAGACTTATTAGATTTAAAGGGATTAAAAGTTAGAATTTTTGCTGAGAAGGCTGTCTTTGAAGACTTAGGAAAAATCATAAATATTCCTATAGAGGAAAGGAATACAGATACATTTTCTAGAATCCTTCAATATATTGCGCTAGGAGAAAAGCATGAATCATCTTATCCCAAATTTCAGGAATTAGCCCATCTTCTTGAGAAATGGAATGAGAATTATGATGCGATTCAATCAATACGCAGTCAATATCCATCAAAATACTATAAAAAAGTGAAAACCTTTTTACAGACTTTTCCAGGAGTAGATTTATATGATAAGTACAAAAGTTACTTCAGAGAAGAATGACCCCTTCCGCCGTCATGCTTGAAAAGCGATCGCCTCTCTATAACTAAGGCACCCGCCCTGCCAACCCGAAGTCAGTTTAGTCGTAATGCCGATGAGTAGCTTATAGCGGTGGTTTTACGGACTGTGATCGCCATTCTCCTGCCGAGCTATTGCAGCAGTGCGATCGTGGTCCATCGCTTTGCCTTGGTAGGGTGATCGCCTGTAAGTCGCCGTTCCTTGAGTTAAGGCTGGAGTAAGGCGGAAGCATCAAAGATGATGGCGTTCTGGAATGAGGGTGAAGTTGAAGAGGGCGAAAGTGACTATATATCCCAAGGGATAAATTACCAAAATACTCTATTTTTGCAAAGGGAAAAACTCTGGAAATTTTTCGTCCAATGATTGTTGAAAATAGTGCCAGCACCAAAACTCAGCTACGTTGAGAAGCATCGGGATTGATCGTGGAGTAATCCCAGTGCCACAAGTAGGCATATAGTCCTCCACATATTCCTGCGCCAGCTTATAAGCCCAATAGGGTACCTCATTCGATTCAAAACACTGAAGCGAATAGGTTAACTTCAGCAACTCCCCGCTGCGAACAATATGTAGTGTCCCCCAAGGAATATTGCGATATTGATTGCCTTGCAACGCATCAATATCTTTGAGCAGCTTACGAATTGCCGAGATACTCTCATCATTATGAGTCTCTGCTTGCGCTGCCATCAAGTTAATTGCCTGAGTGAAGAGCGAGAGAATGGTTTGCCATTCATCAGGGCTATATTGCTCAGGTCGTGCCGATTCCTGCATTTGTGCTTGAATTCGTGCTGTGATGGACAAGGCAAAATGTTTGGCTGCTGCTTCATCCTGACAGAGGCTTTTAAGGCTGGTTAGTCGTGTTATGGAAATTGCAAAAGGATAGCTCTGAGTGTTCAGTTCATGCACTGTAGTCAACCATTTCTTGATTTTGGTCGCGATTGCTTTGCTTTTTGCCTTGTCTATCATTTGTAGAAACTCAACATATCTGAACAGCCGACAACAATTGACGACTAGACACTTATGACATAATTTCACTTTGTGAGATTGCCAAGATCTGTCTAACTTATGTTTGGAATCAAGACCCTCCCCACCATCCCGAAGAGGGCGCAAATCTTGTCGCTACTGAACCTCTGCCGTCTGTAACTCAGGAGATCGCCCTTTCAGCCAGTGCCCCACCCCAGCCACCCCCCGCAAGCCCACAGCAGCGATCGCCTGTCCCACCCATAGCTCAAGCCGTGCGATCGCCCAGCTCTAGCCAACCGAATTCGCGTGGGCTGAGGCAATTCGTTAAAATATGAATATGACTCATCCCTCTAAAATCGTTGTTTGGTTTCGGCGGGATCTACGTCTGAGCGATAACCCTGCATTGGCTCAAGCGGTCGCTGAAAAAGCTGAAATAGTCCCCCTTTTTATCTTTGACCCATTTTTGCTCCATCATCCAGAAACTGGCTCTGGACGAGTGCAGTTTTTACTGGGTTGCTTAGATAGCCTGCAAAAGAATTTGGAATACTTAGGCTCTTCCCTTATTCAGCGATATGGAAACCAACCTCAAGTCTTGCTTGAGGTTGCAACTGAAGTCGGTGCTGATGCGGTGTACTGGAACGAAGACACTGAAAGGGAATGGCGCACACGAACAGACTGTTGTGCCATTGAAGCATTGAAAGAAGCCGGAATTAAGGTGCGATGCTTTCAATCTGAGGCAGTGTCACCAGCGGGTGGGAAAGAATCCTACGAACTCAAATTTTTTACGCCTCAGTGGTATCGGTTTTTGCAAGAACCTATTGCCATGAGGCCCACTCACCTCCCATCTGTGCCATTGAGCGCAAGCACTCGCTCTCTAAAAACATTGGAGGATTTGGGCTTGCCCATGACTGCTCAAACCGTACCCGTTGCAGGAGAGCGAGAAGCCCATCGGTTATTAAACGAGTTTCTAGATCGTAAGGCATCTCGCTATCTAAAGAGTCTGAGCGTGGCGACCCAGGCGAGTCAGTACACGAGTCGATTGGGTGCCCATATTAAATTCGGAACAATCTCTGTTCGCACCATCTATAAACAAGTTTTGCTAAAGCGACAGACCGCAACCGCTTGGGAGCGAAAAAATCTAGATGGTTTTATCAGTCGGCTATTTTGGCGAGATCATTTTGCCCAGAAGCTGCGAAATTTACCGCGATGCGAAACTGCGTCGTACCTTGAGGCGTTTGATTCAGTGCCTTGGAATCAAAACGACCAGCATTACCGAGCCTGGTGCGAGGGAAAAACAGGGTACCCACTCGTTGATGCTGCAATGCGCTGTCTGAATGCAACCGGATGGCTACCGTTTCGACTGCGAGCGCTGTGTGCCACTTTTTTGTGTATTGACTTGTTCTTGCCTTGGCAATGGGGAGCCAAACACTACATGCAGCAGCTCATTGATGGAGATGTTGCCATTGACCATTGGCAGTGGCAAAGTCATGCAGGGGTGAGCAATAGAGGTCGTTCCTGGTTTAGAGTTTATAATCCCGTCAAGAGCATTGAGAAGATTGACCCTGACGGCATTTTTATTCGTCAGTGGGTTCCTGAACTAGCCAACACGTCTGTGGAGGCATTGAGTCTGAAGGTTTCTGCAAGCTTAGATTACTACTCTCCCATTGTCGAGCATAAGGAAGCGCGTCGCCGGGCCTTAGAGGTGCTAGAGCCAATTAAGCGTAAATATCAGCAGCTTTAGCAATGTTTTGTGTGGACTTAAGGTATGCCACGCGGATCGCCCTTCTCCAGCCCCTGTCCCCGCAAAACCAAAGCGAGGTGCCCGAGTCGCTGTCATTTCTGCAAAGCTACCGCAATGCGATCTCCACTCCCAAGCAACAGTGAATCGCCCTTCTTCAGCCGCCATGCGCCCTTTCATCCGCTTGCTACCGCACCCTAAGCAAGCGGATGCAGAGCCAGAGCTAAATCTTGCCTTGTAATACAGGAATGCGTTTGTCTAGTTGTCGTGGGTTCGGCATGGCGATGCTAGCGCTTTAAGAGTCCGCAAGCTGAAGCTCAGGATTGTTGGGGTGGGGCGATCAAACAAGGTTTTTGTCGCA
>JAGVDA010000447.1 GCA_020058975.1 Thermosynechococcus sp. WC_1
AACGCCTGCGGCATCCACGCAGCTCATAAAGGATTGAGCCGTCTGGGCATCTTCGGTCACAATCGCCTCGGTGTGTCCAGAGCCATAGGTATTAATGTGAGCGATCGCCCCTTCCAAAGACTCCACCACCCGAATAGACAAGATTAGGTCGCTATACTCTGTCGCCCAGTCTTCTTCTGTAGCAGCCTCAACATCCACAATGTCTTGGGTCGCGGCATCACCGCGTAGCGCAACGCCTTTCGCCATCAGCGCCTGTGTGACCTCTGGCAAAAACGTTGGGGCAACCGCCTGATGAACTAAAAGTGTCTCAATGGCGTTGCAGGCGGCAGGATACTGAGTTTTGGAGTCTACGGCAATTGGGATCGTTTTAGATAAATCTGCGGCGCGGTCAATGTAGAGGTGACAAATCCCTTCAGCGTGCCCCAGCACCGGAATTCGAGTGTTGTCCTGCACAAACTGGACAAAGCTATTAGAGCCTCTAGGGATAATGAGATCGACATAGCGATCTAGCTTCAGCAGCTCCATCGTCTCTTCGCGACTGGTCAGCAGCGCCACCACCGCCGGATCGATGGGGGTTTGCGCCAGTCCTGCTTGAATGGCCTTCACCAGTGCCTGACAGGTATTGAGCGCCTCTTGTCCGCCCTTTAGCAACACGCCGTTGCCCGACTTAATGGCAAGGGACGAAATCTGCATGACCGCATCAGGACGAGCTTCAAAAATGATTCCCAACACGCCTAACGGGCAAGAGACGCGCTTTAGCACTAACCCCTTATCCAGTTCCCGATGGATCTGCACTTCACCAACGGGATCGGTGAGGGTTGCCACGCTGCGAACGCCGGCGATCGCAGCCGCTAACTTACCCTCGTCTAGCTTTAGTCGCGCATACAGCGCACTGGCTAGGCCGTGAGCTTTCGCCAATTCGCAGTCTTTTGCGTTAGCTGCCACAATATCGGCACCGAAGGCTTCTAAGGACTGGGCGATCGCCTCTAACGCCTGATTTTTGACCGCCGCCGTCTGAACTGCCAGCCCTTGAGCGGCAAGGCGGGTACGCTGAGCTTGCTCAATTAAAGTCATCTTGCTCAATATTATTTCTAGCGTTACGACTCTTCTCGTTCATACTCAGCCACTTTTTGACGTTCTGGAAGCTTAAGTGGGGGAGCCTTATATTCTTCTTCCGGCTGGTCATCCCAGGCATCCTTTTCTAAATCATCTTCCCAGCGCTTAACCTCACGCGATGCTTCAGGGGGTGGCGCTGCTGCATAGGCGCGTTTTGGCTCTTCAGCCCTACGCCCTGCGGGAACAGTCTCCCACTCGTCTTCTTCTGCCCAGGTGTCGCGATCGCGCGTAGGAGCCGCCGCCACGGGAGGTACATAGGGGGCAACTCGCTGTCCAGAGGCAAGCTGATTGCTGGTTGGTGTTCGGGTGGGGATGTAGTCTTCTTCTTCGTTTTCCCAGGGGGCACCGCCTAGGCCAAGACGCTCTAAAACGCCTACGGTAATCTGCATGAGCTTGTCTTCAGTGCCTTCAAACACAATCACCCGATCGGGGCCAGTGCTAACAATCTGGTCTACAGGCAGCTCGTAGGTGCTAATGAGCTGGGATGGAATGAGTGGAAGCCCCAGAGACGCAATGACAAGGGCGGTAATTTCACCACTGACCGTATCAAATTTAAAGCCTCGAACCTTCCCCAACACCTCTCCAGCTTCAGTAATGACCTCATGACTAATTAGCGTGCTGTAGTTAAGTGGGTTAACTTCCTCCAGTATGCTTTCGTCATCGACTAAAACCACATCCCCAATCTGCCGCACATTCTCTAGAAAAAGGTAGCGCTGTTCGCCGGTAATGAGCGTGCTGCGCAGCCCTAGTGCCACGACCTCGCGCTGATCAATATCAACCCATAGCTGATTAATAACCCCCAGCTTTTTACCCGTATTGCGGGTAATGACTTGGGTTCCAATTAAGTCGGATCGCTGCTGAACCTGTTCAGGTATTGCCATTTCTGAATCCTGAGTCGAACTCCGGTGAGAGGGTTTATGGTACAGACTGGCTGAAGATAGCTTGCGGTGGAGCAGACGACTTCAGTCGTTGATACTCTCTTAGTACCCCGTTCACACTACTTTAGCAAGTTCGGCTTTCTGCCATCGGGTACGGTCGCAATGTCAGTGGCGGTTTGATTCCCATTCCTGATGACCTTCAGAAGCTTTGGCTTAACCCGTTCTTTAAGGATACTAGATGTGTTTCTGAATATCACAGCATGATCAATCCTAGAGACGAGTTGGGTATCTTTAACTCAAGGTACGGTAGCTCTTATCGAACTAGGGGGACTTCAAGCAATGTTAAGTGGCGATGGTCATCAGATTGGCTCATCTGTACCCAAAGAAACCTGGGTGCAGAAGCTGTGGGTGCTGCTGATGGGAGACGGAACATTATCAGGAACGGCACAAAATTCATCTGGGCGGGCACTTTATGCCACAACCCATAAGCTCGTTCAGGTGCAGCATCAAATTGATCGGGTTCAGGCACAGCACAATCTGGAGATGGCTCGATTGGCTCAGGCGTATCATGAACTCTCTGGCAATGATCGCGCGGCGCTCCCTCAAAATTTGCAGCAGCAGCTTAATCGCATTGAGTCAGAATATTTTTAGCCTAAAACCACTTTTAACAATAAAGGCCATGCTCTAGGGCATGGCCTTTATTGTGGGCGCACCTTGAGAAGGCTGCATGGTAGGGTGTTGATTGTTGTTGAGAATGAATCGGGTACAGCCTTGAACGCACCTGCAACGGAATTCGGCACTATCCAAGAGCGCGGTCATCTCCTGACGGAGCAGGCCAACCCTGAAAGTCAAAATCTTGACCAGATGTCGCCCCTTGAAATTGTTGATTTGTTTAACCGAGAAGATGAAAAGGTTTTAGCGGCGATCGCCACAGCCAGAGAATCCCTTGCCTTAGCGCTCGAAAAAACGGCAGCAGCACTACGGCAGGGTGGGCGGCTGTTTTACATTGGGGCGGGTACCAGCGGTCGTCTAGGCGTTTTGGATGCTGCAGAGTGTCCGCCCACGTTTTGTACCCCACCAGAGCTAGTGCAGGGCATTTTGGCAGGGGGTGCGCCTGCGCTACTGCGAAGTTCTGAAGCTTTAGAAGATCGCTCAGAAGATGGAGCGGCAGCCATTACGGAACACAACATTACCGCGAAAGATGTTCTCGTCGGTATCACCGCAGGGGGCACTACGCCCTACGTTCAGGGGGCATTGCAGGCGGCACGCGCACAGGGAACTACCACTATTTTTATGGCCTGTGTTCCTTCAGAGCAGGTACCCATTGAAGTAGATGTCGATATTCGGCTGCTAGTGGGGCCAGAGCTGTTGGCAGGTTCTACACGCCTAAAGGCCGGGACCGTCACCAAGCTGGCGCTGAATATTTTGTCTACGGGCACAATGGTGCTGCTGGGCAAGGTATACGGCAACCGCATGGTAGATGTAGCGGTCACAAACCAAAAGCTCTATGGCAGAGCGGTACGGATGATTCAAGACTTGACGGATCTGGGGCGAGAGGAGGCATTGGCGCTGCTAGAGAAGAGCGATCGCCGCGTTAAGCTTGCCCTCCTCATGCACTGGACAGGACTCGATGCCGTTGCAGGTGAGCAGCAGTTGGCAGACTGTCAGGGTAACTTACGTCAGGCAATTCAGAAAAGCACTAAATTCTGATAACTAAGCCAACGAAAAAAACAAGAAAAATTAATACGCTGCTCAATTTATCAGTTTTCTCAATTATCGCAATCTTGTGATCTTCATCACAGCAAAAAGAAATGAACATGGTACGATTTTTGACTTGACGAAATTAATTTCGTCAAGAGTTCATATAAATAATGAGTGAAAATATGCGAAAAACGTTAATCATCTTGAGTTTTCTGGCGTTAAGTGGGATTTGTTCTGAATCTGCACTTGCACGTAACATTAACGATGATTCATCTACGGCAATAGAATCGTCTGTGGATGTTAGTAAGTCTCTTTTAGTATCGAACGATTTTTCTTATGCTCTATTAGTAGAAAAAGATCGCCCTTGGTGGATGTGGGGAGAAAATTCAGGCATTCAAATAGCAATTGATCTCTATGAATTGTTTCAAGGGAATTTGATTTAAGTATTTGTCTCTACTGACTACTTTTGAAGCCACCTGGGCATTCAATATCTGCCTAGGTGGTTGTTCTTATCTCTGTTGAAGGTATTAGGTGGTTTTTAAGTTGCTATCTCATCTACTTCTTGGCAATAAATGGGCGTTCACACCACCAAAAGAATAAATAGGACATAGACAAAATAATAGGCAGTCCTATCACGACTAGAAAGACCAACTCTAGAAGAGGTGACAGGCTCAACGGCATCAGCAGGTATTGGGATATGACCTGTAGTAGGGGTGCATGGATCAAATAAATGCTGTAGGCAAATGTACCAAGAAACGGAAGTGGCTTCCAACACAGCAGTCTTTTAAGAAGACTCTCTTTTTGTGATGCTAGCGTTATTAAAAGACAGCTAGACCAAATCCCCATGATTAAATCTTGAATCGGCCAAAGGATGTTTTGGCTTAATAAGAACCCACGAGAAGAAATAATGAGAAGAAAGCAGCCTCCTAGAATTGTGATGATATTCCAGGGAAGTTTTTTGTGAAGCGGGTTAGACTGTGGCTCAAGAGAAAAGGATATCTCAGCCGCCAAACAGCCTAACGTAAATAAGCCAATAAAATGTGGGCAGATGCCCCAGGGTGAAAAGTTAAAGAAGGTCGAATCTCCCAATAAAAGCTGAATACTAAGAGATCCTAAAACGGCAAACAATGACGTTAAGAAAGGCCCGTCACGATTCCATGCCAATACGATGAGTGGAAACAAAAAGTAAATCCGCCATTCCACAGAAATAGACCAGAACGTCGAATTAATGGTGGCGCTGGTGTCTGGGAAGATATCCTGAAGCAGAACAAGATGAGTGAGGATATCCTTGAATCCTACTGGAATACTAACATCCCAATGTGTTCCGGTCTTTTGTCCAATAATGGTGAAAATCAGAAAGAGAGAGGCTGCCATTGCCAGGTAGTAGGGGGGCAGAATCCGTCTTGCTCTTCTTTTGAAAAACTGAAGCGATGTGGTTCGCATCTGACCTTTGTTTCTAACGACTGGAAGCATTAGACAGAATCCAGACAAAACAATAAATAGATCCACTGCATAGTGGCCTAATCCAAAGCTATCTACAAACAGTCTTTGCAACCAAGGTGAATTTTGGGGTAAATGAACTTGCCCCAAAATATGAGCGAAAACGACATACAAGGCAGCCAGGGCGCGTAAGCTATCTAGATAATCAAGATGAAATATGCGTGATAAAACGAGCGATTTATTAAACAACTTTACAAAGGCTAAGTTAAACTTTCGCTCGGCGATAAAATGGACGCTTGACCACGGTGGCGGGGCAGGCTTTGCCGCGAATCATGACATTAAGCACCGCTCCAGGCTGAGCCAGATGGGTTGGCACATAGGCTAAAGCGATCGCCTTCTCCAGCGCAGGTCCAAACGTTCCACTGGTCACAATGCCCACCGATTGGCCTTCTGATTGAATCTCATAGTCATGACGGGCGATATGACGACCCTGCATTTCTAGCCCCACAAGGCGACGAGTCAGACCCTGCTCTTTTTGCTTTAGCAGTGCTTCACGCCCCATAAAGCTCGGCTTGTCTAAATTAACGACCCAGCCTAGCCCTGCCTCAAGAGGTGTAGTCGCATCATTAATATCTTGACCATAGAGCGCCATTGCAGCTTCTAGCCTTAGAGTATCTCTTGCACCCAATCCGCAGGGCACCACGCCCAGTTCTAACAGGCGATCCCAAAGTTCAACCCCTGCCGCTGGCGATAGCATGACCTCAAACCCATCCTCTCCGGTGTAGCCTGTGCGCGCCACCCAGACAGGCTGCTCCATAAGGGTAATGTAGGCATGACCGTAAATGGGAATCGCTGAGAGAGAATCTGGAGTTAGGGTTTGTAAAAGGGCGATCGCCTGAGGTCCCTGCACCGCAATCAAAACCTTTTGGTCAGACTCATCGGTCAGCACATAGCCTGGTTCCAGATGCGCCTCCAGCCATGC
>JAGVDA010000249.1 GCA_020058975.1 Thermosynechococcus sp. WC_1
ATTGTAGAGAGAGCATGAATGGGGTTTAACAGTCTTATTAAGATGCACATTCAAAACATACACCTAAACTTATTGCCTACACATCCTGGTCTTAGTAATCCGGATGACTGTAGGAATAGTGTAGGTGAGATCCACTCCAAGGCTAAGAAACCTTTAGATCATGAGTACCGACCAATCCGAAACGATTCAATATACTGAACCTGTGATGAGCGAGGATGCTAAAGAAATCGAAACAGATCAGCTTATGGATAGTGATACATCGATGAATACCGATCATTCTGAACCTAGCGTGAGCCACGACACCACCGATCAGGCGACATCCTCATCAGTAGAGACTGATGCATCTGCGGCATCTCAAGATGAGAATGCTACTGATGTTCAAGCCAAAGCAGATTTTGAAACCGTAGACGCTACTTTAGAAAACGAGCCAGATGCACTGACGCAGCTTGCAGCGGAGGTAGAGTCCTTAAGCCTTCAGGTCGAGGAGCGTACCAATCAATGTGTACGAATTGCTGCTGATTTCGACAATTTCCGTAAGCGAACTGAGCGAGAGAAAGGCGAGATTGAGCTTCGAGTTAAGCGAGATGCCATTAGCGAACTGCTTCCCGTCATCGACAGCTTTGAGCGGGCGAGAACCCATCTTAAGCCTCAGACTGAAGAAGAGGTGAATATTCACAAGAGCTATCAAGGTGTTTATAAACAGCTTGTAGACTGTCTAAAAAGAATTGGGGTTTCGCCAATGCGGGTTGAAGGGCAGCCCTTCGACCCAAATTTCCATGACGCGATTATGCGCGAGCCAACCAATGAACACCCTGAAGGAACGGTGATTGAGGAGCTACGCCGAGGCTATTTATTAGGGGAGCTTGTACTAAGACATGCTTTGGTAAAAGTTGCATCTTTACCGGAGGATGCTGAAGCTACAGCAGAAGAATCTTCTGAAGTGGCTTCAGAATAATTCTGAAGCGCAGCACAACGTCCATAAAGCATCTTAGTTAACGTTTGACTTAACGCCGAAAGGCGTCATAACCGTTATTTCTCGCATATTCTCTACTTGTTTGCATAGGCTATGGGAAAAGTTATTGGGATTGATTTAGGGACAACAAACAGCTGTGTAGCTGTTTTAGAGGGTGGTCAGCCTGTGGTCATTCCCAATGCCGAAGGCGGGCGCACAACTCCCAGCATTGTTGGGTTTGGGCGATCCGGCGAGCGTCTCGTAGGCCAACTTGCAAAACGGCAGGCCGTGACGAATGCTGAAAATACAATTTTCAGCATTAAACGCTTTATTGGGCGACGTTGGCAAGAAACGAATACCGAGCGATCGCGTGTTTCCTACGACTGCGTGGCTGGGCGAGATGATACGGTAGACGTTTCCATTCGCGGCAAAGCCTATACGCCGCAAGAAATTTCGGCAATGGTTTTGCAAAAGCTCAAGCAAGATGCCGAAGCCTACCTCGGAGAAGCCGTTACGCAAGCGGTCATCACGGTGCCCGCCTACTTTAGTGACGCCCAACGACAGGCCACCAAAGATTCTGGCACCATTGCAGGTCTAGAGGTTTTGCGCATCATCAATGAGCCAACCGCCGCCGCTCTATCCTACGGGTTAGATAAGCAAGACCAAGAACAGCGAATTTTGGTCTTTGACCTAGGGGGTGGAACCTTTGACGTCTCTATCCTGCAAATGGGTGACGGCATTTTTGAAGTGAAAGCAACCTCTGGGAACAACCATCTTGGCGGTGACGACTTTGATGAAGCCATTTTGCGCTGGATGATTGCCAATTTTCAAGATCAAGAGCAAATTGACCTGTCTAAAGATAAGATGGCGCTCCAGCGACTGCGTGAAGCAGCGGAGAAAGCCAAGATAGAGCTGTCTAGTACCATTACAACCTCCATTAATCTGCCGTTTATTACCGCAGATGAATCTGGGCCAAAGCACCTAGAGATGGATTTAACCCGTGCAAAATTTGAAGAATTGGTAAAGTCTTTAGTAGACTCGACCATCGAACCCATTGAGCAGGCTCTGAAAGATTGTGCTTCTGAGCCAGGGACAATCGAGCGCATTATCTTAGTGGGCGGCTCCACCCGTATTCCAGCAGTTCAAGAGGCTGTAAAACGTTTTTTTGGGGGTAAATCTCCTGATCGTTCTGTGAACCCCGATGAGTCCGTGGCTTTGGGCGCGGCGCTTCAGGCTGGGGTATTAGGCGGCGAAGTAAAGGACTTGCTGCTGCTTGATGTGACGCCGCTCTCTTTAGGAATTGAAACACTGGGCGGCGTTTTTACGCGCATTATTGATCGAAACACAACCTTGCCAACCAGCCGCTCCCAGGGGTTCTCAACGGCAACCGATGGACAGACCTCTGTTGAAATTCAGGTCTTTCAGGGTGAGCGAGCCATGGTCAAAGACAATAAATGTTTAGGGAAATTTGAACTGACGGGCATTCCACCTGCCCCCCGTGGGGTACCTCAAATTGAAGTGACCTTTGATATTGATGCGAACGGAATTTTGAACGTGTTTGCGCAAGATAAAGGAACGGGGCATAAGCAAAGTATCCGTATTTCTAACACGGGTGGTCTTAGCACGCTCGAAGTAGAGCGAATGCGCCAAGAAGCTCAGATTTACTCTGACTATGACCGCAAGCAGCAGGAAATTGCCCAGCTTAGAAATAATGTAGACAGCCTCATCTATAGCTATACATCAACGATTCGCGAAAATGGTTCTCGCGTGAATGGCGATCTTCAGAAGAGTGCCGTAGCACTGATTGATGAGATCAAGGTTATTGCTGGGCAGCCTGACCTTACGCCTGAGATGCTGCGGCAAAAAACCGACCAGCTTCAGGCACTGCTGCTCCAGATTGGTGCGCTCGTGTATCAGAATGCTGCTCCAGACAGAGGAACTGCTAATACCTTTACAGGGCGGTCTACTGCTGACGTCACAAACTCAGGCTTAGACTCTGGGGCCGATTTAAGCTGGTCAGATATCGGCAGCGAAAGTACGTTTGTCGGACCAGACATTGATGATGAAACGATCATTACAGACTATGAAGTCGTAGACTAGAAAAGATTGTCACTTATCGTTAGCGCTGTAACAACCCCTGCAACCCATGGCTCGTGACTACTATGAAATTTTAGGCGTTGCTCGAAACGCAGATGCTGATGAGCTAAAGCAAGCTTATCGTCGCTTGGCTCGCAAATATCACCCTGATGTCAATAAAGCGCCGGAAGCTGAAGATCGCTTTAAAGAGATCAATACGGCCTATGAGGCGCTGTCTGAACCAGAAATGAGGGCGCGCTATGACCGCTTTGGCGAAGCGGGCGTCAGCGCTAGCGCGGGTGCTGGCGGCTATCAAGATTTCTCGGATATGGGCGGTATTGCCGATATTTTTGAGAGCTTTTTTGGTGGGTTTGGCGGCGGGGGCGCAGCAGGCCAAAGTGGCCGCCGCCGCACAGCTCCAACCCGTGGGGATGATCTTCGCTTTGATCTCAAGCTAGAGTTTCGTGAGGCAATTTTTGGCGGAGAGAAGCAGATTCGCATCACGCATCTAGAAAACTGTACGACCTGTCAAGGTTCGGGTGCTAAGCCAGGAACGCGTCCTCAAACCTGCGGCACCTGCCAGGGCGGTGGTCAGGTCAGAAGAGCAACCCGGACACCGTTTGGCAGCTTTACACAAGTATCAGTTTGCCCTACCTGTAATGGAACGGGACAGACCATTTCAGAAAAGTGCGATAGCTGTGGCGGAAAGGGACAGAATCAGGTTCCCAAAAAGCTCAAAATTACGGTTCCACCAGGTGTTGATACGGGAACACGTCTGCGGGTTTCAAACGAGGGCGATGCTGGAGAGCGCAATGGCCCAACGGGAGATCTATACGTTTATCTGTTTGTCCAAGAGGATCCTGAATTCCGTCGGGACGGGATTAATGTTTTGTCTGATCTTAAAATCAGCTACTTACAGGCGATTTTAGGGTCAGAACTAGCCGTTAAAACGGTAGAAGGAGAGGAAGCATTGAGCATCCCAGCGGGAATCCAGCCTGGAACGGTATTAACGCTAGAAAGTCACGGGGTACCTAAACTTGGAAACCCTGTCAGCCGAGGTAATCATCTGATTACCGTCTCGGTTGAAATTCCGACGCGGGTTTCTGCGGAGGAACGCGAGCTATTAGAGAAGCTTGCCCAAGTCAGGGGAGAGCGGACGGGAAAGGGTGGAAATGTTGAGGGCTTTTTAGGCGGACTCTTTGGTGGACGATGAGTGAATTTACTGCGCTCATGCCGGATGCAAAGATCGATTTACGGGGGACACCTTGCCCCCTCAATTTTGTGCGAACCAAGCTGAAGCTTCAGCAGATGCAGCCCGGATCGCTGCTGGAGGTTTGGCTCGACCCTGGGGAGCCGATTGAGCAGGTACCCGACAGTTTAGTGATGGCTGGCTACAAGATCGAGCGCCTGGAGGACAAGACTGACTTTTTTGTGCTTCAGGTGCGCGCGGGTGAGGCTTCTTCCACTCCATCTCCATGACGGTTATGGTCAATCATCAGCCCATTGTGGGGACGGTGATTGCGGTACAGGCTAACTTTTATCGCGTCCAGCTCGATCAAGCTGAGTTGCCTTTAGCTCAAGCTGAACTCCTCTGCACCCGTCGCGCCCGTCTTAAAAAGATGGGGCAGCAGGTGATGGTGGGCGATCGCGTCGTCATTGCAGAACCCGACTGGCAGGGGCAGCGGGGCGCAATTTCTGAGGTGTTACCGCGCCGCAGTGAGCTAGAACGCCCCCCCATTGCCAATGCGGATCAGGTGCTGCTGGTGTTTGCGATGGCAGACCCTGTGATTGATGTGTATCAGCTCAGTCGGTTTTTGGTGGCGATCGAAGGGACACGGCTTAAGATTTTGATTGGCTTGAGTAAGGCCGATCTGGTGTCAGTTGAGGCGCAGAAGGACTGGTGCGATCGCCTCTTAACTTGGGGCTATACTTCAATCCCCCTCAGCATCCAAACGGGAATTGGCATTGAGTCGATCCGGCAAGAGCTTCAGAACAAGATTACGGTTTTAGCGGGGCCATCGGGGGTCGGTAAATCTAGCCTGATTAATACCCTGGCACCGGATCTCACTCTGCGAGTGGGCGAAATTTCAGAACATTGGCGCAAGGGCAAACACACGACGCGCCACGTTGAGCTGTTTGAGTTGCCAAATGGCGGACTGTTTGCGGATACCCCAGGGTTTAGCCAGCCTACAATTCACTGTTTACCAGAAGAGCTAATTTACCATTTTCCAGAGGGGCGATCGCGCTTAGCTGCTCACACTTGCCAATTTACAGACTGTCTGCACCGAGACGAACCCAACTGTGCGGTGAGCGGAGACTGGGAACGCTACGGCGACTATTTAGGATTTTTAGATGAGGCGATTGCTGCTCAAACAGAGCGCCATCGGACCCGTAACCCTGAAGCCCGCACGAAGCGCAAAACGAATCGCATGGGGACTGATAATGACGAACCAATGCTCGAATTCAAACGCTACCGTCGAACCTCTCGGAAAACTCAGCAGCAGTCTTTAGAGAAAATGTACGACGACCTTCAGGAATAGACCTCCAAAGATCGTTCACTAAAGTTAAAGGTTAGGATGGTTGCGTTTTAGAGGCTGAAGTTATGACTGCTGAGGAACTATTGCAACGCTATGCTGCTGGGGAAAGAGATTTCAGTAGGGTTGATTTGAGAGGAGTTGATTTGACTGGTGCTTCTCTGAACGGTATTGATTTGAGGGACTCTTATCTCGAAGGGAGTGGGTTGGAAAGAACAGATTTGAGCAAAGCCAACCTGGAGGGAGTCACCTTGCGAGATATGACTTTTGAGAAAGCCCTCATGATTCAAGCTAACTTGAGTAATGCAATCTTGGATGAAGTAAATATGATCGGAGCAAGTCTCACCTATTCCAATTTTAGCAACTCCGTAATCGAGATCGTACGCTTCTGGGAAGCTGACTTGAGTGGAACTAATCTTCAAGATACCGTCTTGGATGATGTTCAAATGCTTAGAGCCAATTTGAGCAGTGCCAGTTTGAGTGGCCAGTGGGATTGGGTAAATCTAACCTATGCGAATTTGAATGGAGCTGATATTAACCAAGTTGCCTTCAAGAATTGTACTTTCTACCATACGACTATGCCAGACGGTAGTATCCGTGATGATATTTGTGGTTCTACTTAACTTATTTCTTGTAGTGGTAGATACTGTGTTGTCAGCTAAGATGCAATAGGCGTTGCCAAAGATTTCTCAGTGCTCTCAAGTGATTGATTCGTAGGCATCAACTTATCTGGGTCAAAAGGTAGTCCAGACTTAAGTACACCATAAATAACCCGAATCAATTTGTGCATCACTGCTCCCACCACCTGCATTTTAGTTTTGCCTGCTTTTAATAGCCGTTCTCTAAAAGCACGGATTTGAGGACAATGTCGAATAGAGGTCAGAGCAGGGAAATACAAAGCCTTGCGTAAACGAGGATTGCCAATCTTACACAATCGGGTTTTGCCCTTAACAGAACTTCCAGACGTGAACTCCTGGGGGGTCAACCCAGCAAATGCCGCCAACTGACGAGCCGAATTAAATAACGCCAGTGCCCCAATTTCCGCCAACACGATGGCAGCCGTCTTTTCGCCAATGCCTGCAATCGAAACCAACAACGCCTGCTGATGCGCTAAATTCTCATGGGTGTGGATATGCTGGTGCAACCGCTGTTTTATCGATTCCACCTGTTCATTGAGGAATGCAACATGGGCTTCAATGTCTGCTCTAAAGGCTTCATCACAGACCTGTAGCCGATTGTGTTCCTGAGCAATCATCTGTTCGAGGGCTTCAAGACGGCGAGAGAACCCTTGCAAATGAGCGACTTCGACAGGAGACGGTTGCCAGAGATTGGGGTGGAGGTCTCGGCAAAATCGAGCGATTAAACCCGCATCCGCACGGTCATTTTTGGTTCGACTCAGTTGGCTTTTGGCATAGCCTTTAACCCGCGCCGGATTCACTATGCTGACGGGGTGATGCTGATGATATAGATAGGTGGCTAATGCATGTCCATAAATATTAGTCGCTTCTAAGCAGGCGTGAACTTGCTCAATGCCTTGAGCGCTCAGCCATTGCTTTAATTCCTCAAATCCAGTTGTAGTATTGTCAAACTTGGCGGTTTTAGGACGTTTGTCACCTTTGAGCAGCGCTACGTCGAAACTTGCTTTGCTAATATCAATGCCTAAAGGCACAGGGTTTGATGCACTCATAAACCTTCTCCTAGTCGGGGGTGAGGGTCGCCGGAACAAGCGCTATCCTTGCGAAATCCAGGGTGTCAGCCGAACTTGGAGAACCTGGTATACTGTCCAGTCTGCTTGGGGCGATCGCTGAAATGAGGGGAGAAGGCTCTATAGAATCTACGATGCAAGCTTGGTGGCTTGAGGCTGGGTTCAGAGTCACTTCTCCTTAGAGGTATACCTTCAAAATAAGGTTTTCTGGTACGCCTCTTACATACAAGGTTGGGTTAAGGGACGGATGCTGTTGGCGAAATAGTTACGCCCCCTCCAAAGCCAGAGCAGCAAAGCGAGAGATTCGGGTTTTTGCGTGCGGAGTACCTTCTAACCAG
>JAGVDA010000377.1 GCA_020058975.1 Thermosynechococcus sp. WC_1
GACTCTGGGTGCGTAACGGACTCTGGGTGCGTAGCTATCGCCTCTATCACTTCTTCTGCGACTGGCTCTGTAGAACTTTCAGGTGTTTCCGCTGGAAGACTGCTCGAAGAAGCCTCACTATTCTCCCAATCTTCGTCGCTAGCCTCTTGCAATGGGGTAGGAGGGGTTTGCATCTCTGGCAGGGTGCTTGAATCTTCTTTACCTAGTTGGTCTTGCACCCAAGCTGATGTTTCACCATAGGCAATCATGATTTGCGCCCATCCAGCTTTTAAGAAAGGCGTGAGGGTTTCAAGAGAACTAGGGAGAGCCGTTTGGTTTTCTGGTGGCGCAAACTGCCGTCGTTGCGTAAGAGCTTGCCATCCAAACCATAAAATGAGGGCAACGCTAGCAATGTGCCCTAAAAGTGCGCCGCCAGAGGTGCTGTCGCCCTCAATCCACAGCACGAGTGCATAGAGCAACGCTACACCGCTCCAGGCAAAATCGGGTTTTCGTCGCACTTCAGGAAAGAAAAAGCCCGATAAAAATAGGCTTAACCCTCCTAGCTCCATAATCACAGCCAAAAGATGATTTAACATAATCGGCGTCTCCCTATGTACCTACTGCGTTCAAGTCCAGCAATAAATCAGCATAGTCATAAATGATCGCCATTACATGCGGCGATCGCACAAAAATTTAGACGAGACACCCTCGTCCTTTTGAGTTCATTTTAGGGTTTGCAATAACTGCTACGCTTTGATAGAGCCGACTAAACGCCTGCAACGCATCCCTAAGCAATGAATTTAGCAGTCAATAGCAACAGCCAGATCTTTGAGCAAACGATTCAAATTAACGCCTCACTGGAGGCCGTTGATCGCACCATTACCGATCGCCAATTGATGCATCAGTGGCTTAACCCAGCCCTGCGATGCGACCCTATTGGGGAATGGAATACGGCGATAGGTGCCAAAAGTCGATTTATTTTACAAGTGCCGCTCATCAATCCAGCGTTAGAAAGCACCGTAATTGAGCGGCATTTAGGGCTAGTCGTTTGGGAATTTAACGGCTTTTTTAAGGGGCGCGATCGCTGGGAATGCATCCCTGAAAAAGACTTTACCTGTCTTGTTAACCGATTTCAATTTCAAATACCAAACCCAGTCGTTGCCTTTGGCTTTAAGACCTTTGCTGCCCAATGGACGCGCAAAGACATGCAGGCTCAGCTTCTGCGGCTTAAGCAGGTTGCAGAATCCATTTAGCGCTAAAAGACTAGACTTAAAACTGTGAGCGAATTTGAAACGAGTAGTCACCACCAGGCTCTAGACGATAGTCTTGCTGCTCCAAAAACCGTCCCAGCGGCTCAATGATGAGCGATCGCCCCAACGAAGGCGAGACAACTAGCTTACCTTGCCTAAATTCCCACTGAAACTGCCACACATACTGACTGGCAATCACCTCTCCGGCAATTTGACCCTCCTGCCAAGAATGCCGAGTTACACGGACATGAGCCGTAGTATTGGGAAGATGCCGAGCGCCCACAGTCAAATTCATCCATCGCAACAGTCCACAAGAATCTATCTTAAGACCGTGATTATGATTGTGTGAGTCAATTTGCGTTGGGGTCTACTGAAAATCATCAGACTTTGACAACATGCGCCCATCTCAAACCTTATGCTTCAGCCGAAACCGTTAAAGCAGACTGTTGATGAAGCAAGCCAACCAATTCCTCAATCCCTTTCTTAATGCGGCGGGTCACGGTTACGGGGCTAACACCAATGCGGGCAGCCACTTCTTGTCGAGAATGCTGATGCAGAAAAACCGATTCAATCATTTCACGAGTCTTGTCTTCAAGCTGGCTGAGGGCGTGCTGTAGTTCCAAACGCTCTTCTTCATTACCTTGGTGAATTGAAGTGCGAATATCCATGAGGGTGTCGCCTAAGGTCATAGCAGAATCGGCCTGCTGATGGCTGCTAGAAGGCACGCGGGCATTGAGACTTAGCGGCACGCGGTTAGAAGACGCCAACTTGACAGAGCGCCATTCATTCAGGTCAACATCGAGCGCGCCTGCAATTTCTTGGTCATTGGGCTGACGACCTAACTCCATTGATAGTGCCTGTCTGGCCTTTTCTCCATCGCGGCTCAACTGCTGCCAGCGACGAGGAATACGGACAGTGTTGGCACGGTCTCTTAAGAAGTGGAGAATTTCGCCCCGGATGTAGGGTACTGCAAAAGAGCTAAAGGCATAGCCTTGAGAGGGGTCAAAGCGCTCGATCGCCGTAATCAGACCCAAATAGCCACACTGCTCAAGATCTTCGTAGGGTTCAGCACACTGGTGCGATAAACGATGAGCCACCTTGCGAACCAAACCCAAGTTGAGCTTTACGAGACGATTGCGCAACTGCACGGTCGGACGTTGGCGATAGGCCATAAGCAGTTCGATGGTTTGGGAATGGGAAGAAGTTTGGTAAGCCATGGTGGGGTGTCCGCTTTCATTGATGAACCATTGAGTCTCATTATCGGCAGACCCCACTCTCAAAACCATCGTTAAAACACGGGTTTTAGCGGATAAATCTTGTTAGATTTATCCGCGCAATTACTTAGGTAATTTTACATATATGCATATTTGTGATAAGAGAACAACACTGCAAAATCCTGAGATGCTTACGTAAACGCTATCTTCTTTCTTATCGTGTTCTTAGGTTGCCCCGTTTGGGCATTGATTTTACTCAAGTAGAGCCACAAAACATATATTTCTTTCTAGAAAGAAATATCTAGAGTCCATGTTTTGCGTCAAAGGTCGGATGCCATCGGTAGATGTACGGAACTATCCTCAGCGACTCACCCCTCAGATGGCTTAATCTGAAAGAAGTTCACCCCATTCAATACAAAAGAGGTACCTATGCTGACGGCATGGCTACAAGAGACTGGTGAAGTTTATCAAGGACAGTTTGGAGAATTCACGGTAACGACTCAAGATCGCTTGAGCGTGGTCTTATATCGCGCTGGGCTAACCACTGCGGCGATCGCCTTTGGTCTTGGCACCGTTCTGGCGTTAGGGTGGAGTACCCAACCCAGCCTACCCATAGCACTCGACCTTTTGTTTGCGCTATTTTGTGCCGCACTAGGGCTGTGCCTATGGACCATTCACATTTACCTTAAACCTCTTCATCTTGCCCTCCAGTTTTGTTGGGGGATTGGATGTGCAACCGCGCTAACCGTATTTATTCTTCAGCCTCAGGCTCTCGTCACAACGCTTTATCCAC
>JAGVDA010000039.1 GCA_020058975.1 Thermosynechococcus sp. WC_1
CCCGCCGCATTCACACCTTGGCTATCGACAAATACGCCCACAGAGAGTGCTGAAGGTGTCTGCTCAGAAACCGCAAGGTAGTGGGTAACATCATCCCCAATTTCGCCTGAAATCAGCTCAACTGTACTGGAGTAGGGGTATCCATAACCCACATCCCGCACCACATACAAAAAGCCGTCACTGCCCACGGCAGCACCTACGTCCAGCTTGCCTTGGGCATTCGGCGGTAGCTCAATGGTTGGGTTCGTTACATACCCTCGCACCGTGCCGTCAAGGCCAGCGTCAACGAGTACCCCTTTGAGCGGGCCATTGCCCTTAAAGCGCAGATTAACCCTCGATGGCGTTTGCTTCATCCCCGAAGCCAGCAGCAGACCTGCTGCCATCGCTCGCCCCAATGCCGCTGTGGCAACATAGGAGAGTCCATGCCGCTGACGGGCTTCTTCTGTGAGGCGTGTGGTAATGACCCCTACCGCTCGAATGCCGTCGTCGGCTGCGGTTGCGCGAATGAGCTGATCTGGCATGAAACTTAAATAATGATGGAGTCTACAGTTTTTTGACAAACATACTTTGTTATTCTACTCATGCTATGCCTTGCGCTGGCTCGGCTGTAGATGGCATCTTGAGAAACACCACGCCATTCTCGCCAGAAAATCTTAAAATTGAGCATCTAAACATTTGGATTTGGTCAAGCTTTCCAGCCTCAGCACTCGCAATACCTACTAGCAATCTCTATTCTTATGTCTGAGGTGAGTAACCTAGAACCCATTGCAGAACCAACCCTATCCTTGGCACAACGGCTGAGTTTAGGGTTACTCCGGCGCTGGTGGGTTACGGCGATCGCCCTCTCAGGCTGTGCCCTAGGCGCAGGCACGTTGGGTCTGTACATGCTGCTTTCACAGCCGCCTAAAGCCCATTGCGAAAGCGTCTTTTGGCCGTTTGCTTCAGCATCCGTTCGCATTTCCTGCGCCCAAGAATTTGCCCAAAAGCATACCTTAGAAGATTTGTTTGAGGCCATCTCTCTTGTAGACAGCCTGCCCAAAGGCCACCCGCTGCGCCCTTTAATTAATCGGTGGGTAGAAATTTGGGCGAAAGAAGCCCTCGACCTTGCTGAAGAAGAATTTCACAACGGCAACTTAGAACGCGCCATTGAATTCGCGAAAAAGATTCCGGCTCAGACTACTGCCCATACCCAGGTTGAAAGCCGCATCCAGCGCTGGAAGACGGTTTGGGCAAAGGGAGAAAAGGTTTTTAACAAGGCAGAAACCGCCCTCAAAGACGAAAATTGGCGAGGGGCGTTTAGCATCATGATTGGTTTACTTTCAATTGACAATCGCTATTGGTCGCAAACACAGTACGAGTTTCTAAACCAGAAAATTATCGGCGCACAAAAAGATGAAACCCAACTGGTCAAGGCGAAGCGGCTACTAGATGCTGGTGGTATTGATAACTTAACCAAGGCGCTAGAGCTAGTGCAGACCCTTTCTGAGGGCACCATTTTTCAGAAATCTGTCAAAGAAACGGTCGTTAAGATCTCTAAAGCATTAGTGAGCATTGCCGAGGTAGCTTTAGGGCGTGAAGACCTTACAACGGCGCTGAATGCCTTAGAGCAAATCCCCCGCAGCGTCAGCTTTTGGCCTGAAGTCCAGGACTGGACGGATATTGCCAACGCGATGTCCGATAGCTGGTCTGGCAATGTCGAGGGATACGAACGGGCGATCGCCAACCTTAAAAAAATGAGTCCGCAGCGTCCGCTTTATCTCAAAGCCCAAGAATACATTCAGAAATGGAGCGCTGATATTGCCTACGTGCGCTTACTAGAGGAAGCAAGGGCTAAAGTTGCAGGGGGTTCAACGCAAGAGTTAGGCTTAGCGCTTGACCTAGCCCGTCAGATTCCCTCTAGTAGTTCTCAGTGGAAGTCTGCCCAGCAAGATATTAAAGAATGGGCGGCAAATCTAAGCAATCAGCAAGATCAGCCCATTTTAGACCGTGCCGATGAGCTTTCCTTTAAGGGCGACCCTACTTCTTTGCGTGCCGCCATTCGGACGGCGCAGCAAATTGGCTCAGGCACACCGCTCTATACCCAAGCGCAAAGTCGCATTCAGGGCTGGCAAGACCAGCTCAATCCAGCCGCCTCTGGAGCCGCCGCGATACCTGAAGCGCCAGTCACGACTGGCTCCGCCGATCAGGAAACCAAAACCTTATTTCAAGAAGCCCAACGCATGGCACAAAAAAGCACACCTGCGGCCCTCGCCTCTGCCATTGAGACTGCCAGCCAAGTTTCACCCCAGGCTGCGCTCTATGCCGAAGCGCAACAGTCTATTGCAGCGTGGGGAGATCAAATGCTGGAGCTTGCTAACAGCAGAGCCAATTATGATTTGAAAAGCGCCATTGCGATCGCCCAGCAAATTCCTGCCGCTGCCCCCGCCTACAGCACCGCCCAGCAGCAAATTCAGACCTGGGAGGCGGCTTCTGCCTCTGCGCCAGTCCCTCCAGTTCAACCATCAGAGCCTTAGCTCGGCCTTGCCTTAAGCCAGCAAATTCATAAATCTTGGACTTGTTCAACAGCCATATTTTCTGCAAATACATCAGGGAAAACACCCATGCAGCGGTCAATAGCCTTGTGTTAGAGTGAGCGTACCTCACGAAAATTGGGTGCAACAGCCAATGGTTTTATCAAAGCGCAGCCTTGTAGTGGGCGTAGCAGCCTTAATTGGCGCAGGAGTTTTGACCACCGGAGCAGGGCTTCATCTATCTAAAAGCTGGGCGCTCTTCAAACCAAGCCCTAAAGAAACGGTTGATGAAGTTTGGCAAATCATTGACCATGAATACGTTGATGGCACCTTCAATGGTACAGATTGGCGCACCGTTCGCAGTCAGTTCTTAAACAAGAACTATGCCACGACAAAAGAAGCCTATACTGCCATCCGAACCATGCTCGAAAAGCTTGGCGATCCCTACACGCGCTTCATGGATCCTGAGCAGTTTAAGAGTATGCAGATTGATACGTCGGGCGAACTGACGGGTGTGGGTATTCAGATTGCCCAAGATGAGAAAACCAAGGATATTAAGGTTATTTCCCCTATTGAGGGTAGCCCTGCGGCGAAAGCAGGCATTTTGGCTCAAGATATTGTGCTAAAGGTTGGGGCAAAAGCCACCAAAGGCATGGATATCAACCAAGTGGTAAGCCTCATTCGTGGCCCTGTTAATACAGGTGTGGTGCTTACCATTGGTCGGGGCAAACAAACGCTCACCTTTAACGTCAAGCGTGAACGCATTGAGCTGCATTCCGTTCGCCACAGCTATCAGAAGACACCAACGGGTGGGGTGGGCTACATTCGTCTGTCGCAATTTAGCGGAAATGCGCCCCAAGAGATGAAGGCCGCGATTCGGGATCTCACGAAAAAGAATGTCGCGGGTTTTATCTTAGATTTACGGATGGATCCAGGTGGGCTGCTGTACTCAGGTGCAGAGGTCGCGCGGATGTGGATGAATGATGTGACTATTGTTTCTACGGTCGATCGCCGTGGCGAAACGGAGCGGCTTACCGCAGGGCGAGGGCAACTGAGTGATAAGCCCTTAGTGGTATTGGTGGATGGCGGCTCTGCTAGCGCCAGCGAAATTTTGGCAGGTGCCCTCCA
>JAGVDA010000568.1 GCA_020058975.1 Thermosynechococcus sp. WC_1
CAACAACTGGAATGTAAGCCCGTATTCTTTTAGCCCCAAGGTGTGCATATCAAAGGTGACGGTATCGCCGTAAAAGGCCATTGCCAGTGACGCCACCAAAATAAACAGAGAGCTGCCTGCGGTATACAGAATAAACTTGGTCGCGGCGTAGAGTCGCTTATAGCCACCCCAAATCGACAGCAGCAGGTAAACAGGGATCAGCTCTAGTTCCCACACCAGAAAGAACACCAGCATATCCTGAACGGCAAAGACGGCAATCTGACCGCCGTACATCGCTAAAACCAGGGTGTAGAACAGCCGAGGCTTCATGGTGACAGGCCAAGCTGCCAAAATTGCCAAAGAGGTAATAAACCCCGTCATCAAGATCAGGGGCATGGATAGCCCATCTGCCCCAACAGACCACTTCAGGCCAATCTGCGGAACCCAGTCGTAGCTCTCAACAAGCTGCATGCCAGGGTTAGAGAAATCGTACTGCGTATAAAAGGCAGTCACGATCAGGATGAAATCAATCAGCCCCACCACAAGGGCATACCAACGAATGGGTCTGCCTTTGCCGTCTTCATCGGGGATAAACGGGATGGCAATACAGGCCACAATGGGCAGAAAAATAACGATCGTCAACCAGGGAATCTGGGTAAGCGTCATAGGAAAAAGCCCGTCACACTCACAAAACAGAAATGGATGTTAGTCTTCAAATCTCATGCTGAGATTGCTCGGTGCTACGCGGACACAATCACGATGCCTAGCACCGCCAAGAACACAATCAGAGCATAAAACTGCGCCCGACCGTTTTCAAAGTACTTCAGCCCTTCGCCCGTAATGACCGCGAGAAAGCCCGTAAAGTTGACTGCACCATCGACAACGTTGTAGTCAACTTCTAGCACCTGTCGCGCTAAACGACGGGTGCCCCTCACAAACACCGAGTTATAGAGGTCGTCGAAGTACCACTTGTTGAGCGAAAACTGGTAGAGGGCTGGGAACTTGGCTGCGATCGCAGCTGGATCAATCTTGTGCCGCAGATACATCAGCGAAGCCAGGGTAATCCCAATCAAAGAGATCCCGACAGAATTGCCCGCCATGATATAGAACTCTGGCAAATTGGCCTCAGTTGCAGCCTTGAGCGCCTCAGCAGCGGTCTCCGAGGGCGAGTAGACGAAGGCTTCAAAGTAGTTGTTAAACGGTGTACCCAGTAGCCCAATCAGCATCGAAGGCACCGCCAAAACCAGCAGCGGTAGCGTCATGGTGAGGGGAGATTCATGGGGTAGACCCGCATGACCGTGACCGTCATCATGTCCATGATCCAGTTCTTTAGGATCCATCGCACCAGAGCCAAAGGCTAAGGCAGGCTCAGGAACGCGACCGTCTAAAAGCGCTTCCTGAATCTTGGTGTTACCGCCTCTAAAGGAGCCTTCAAAGGTGGTGAAGTACATCCTGAACATGTAAAAAGCTGTGATCCCAGCCGTTAGCCAGCCCAGCAGCCAGAGCGCAGGGTTCGCCTCGAATGCCTGACCTAAAATCTCATCTTTAGACCAGAACCCTGCAAAGGGCGGAATACCAGAAATGGCGAGACAGCCCACTAAAAAAGTTGAGGCCGTCAGAGGCATATACTTTCGCAATCCTCCCATCATCCGCATGTCTTGGGCTAACACAGGGTTATGCCCCACGGCACTTTCCATGCCGTGAATGACAGACCCAGAACCCAAAAACAGCATTGCCTTAAAGAAGGCGTGGGTCATCAGATGAAACAGACCCGCAGAATAGGCTCCAATGCCCATCGCCATCACCATATAACCCAATTGGGAAATGGTGGAGTAGGCCAGACCCTTTTTAATATCGTTTTGGGTAATGGCGATCGTCGCGCCCATAAAGGCCGTGACCGCACCTGTCCAGGCAATCACGGTCATGACCCCTGGCAGCCCTTCAAACACAGGGTACATTCGCGCAATCAAAAAGACCCCAGCCGCCACCATCGTCGCGGCATGAATCAGTGCCGAAATGGGGGTAGGCCCTTCCATTGCGTCTGGTAGCCAGACATGAAGCGGGAACTGCGCTGACTTTGCCACAGGCCCTAAAAACACCAGAATCGCAAAGATGCTGGCAACTACAATGCTGAGCTGACCGCTGGCGACCAGATCTTGGAGGCGATCGCCAATGGTCTGAAAGTCAAAGCTTCCTGTCGTCCAGAACAGCCCCAAGATACCGAGCAGTAGGCCAAAGTCACCCACACGGTTGGTCACAAAAGCTTTTTGGGCTGCATCTGCCGCCGCCTTGCGGTCGTACCAAAAGCCGACGAGCAGGTAGGAACACATCCCCACCAATTCCCAGAAATTATAGACCTGAACGAGGTTAGGGCTAATCACCAACCCCAGCATAGAAGAGCTAAACAAGCTCAAATAAGCATAAAACCGAACATAACTCGCATCATGGGCCATGTAGCCATCGGTGTAGACCATTACCAGAAAGGCCACCGTCGTCACCACCACCAGCATCATTGCCGCCAGGTGGTCGATGGTGTAGCCCATAGTTAGCCGAAACGTCCCAGCAGCAGCCCACTCAAAGGTGCTTAGGAACGTCTCATGACCGTGGATTTGGCTCCACAGCAATGCATAGGACATTGACATAGCCGCGCCCAGAAACGAGATGATGATCACTGCATTGATCTGCCGCAGTGCATTCGTTGCGCGGTTAAAAGAGATTAGACCCAAGCCCACCAGCATCGCGCCCAAGAGCGGGAAGACTGGAATAAGCCAGGCGTATTCATATAAAGGTTCCATCACTTACGCTGCTGAAACATCAATTCGTGGGTTTCCAGGCAGAAAACAGTCCCATTGTGACACACTCTCTCAAAATGAAACTGTAATTTAGGATGGACAATCAATGGTTCAATTCAATCAATGTTAGGTTGGCAATGACTTAAGAGGCGGCTGAGCCTGCGTCGAAGGATCGTCTTGAATGCCGAGGGACTCCAGAGCAGCGCCTAACGTCTGCAATACGTCTTCGCGACCTTTAAAGTGTTCTAGGCGATGAACCACTTTTCCTTGATAAAACAGGATTACAGTCGGAATATTCGTTAATTTGAAGTTTTTAGCCAACCAGAAATTTTCATCCGCATTGACCCGAACAACTTTCACGGGTTTTGCTGCGGTGTTTTTAAGCTGAAGCACCAGCGGCTCAATCAGCTTACAAGGCCCACACCAAGGTGCCCAGAAATTTACAAAAACCGGAACAGGAGAGCTTAAAACTTCTTCTTTAAACGCTTTTTCACCAATGGATGCAATCATAAATCCCTTATGGTCCAAGGGGGTGTTACTCAGCCGTAGGGATCATGCTACCAGGGAATGCCTGCTGATGCACGAATCATTAAAGGATGTGCCCACCAAAATAGTGCAACAAAAGCTGCGATCCCCAGGTAGGCGGGTCTAATAAATTCCTGAAGGTTAAGGGTTTGTCGCCCCTGCAAGACGGCTAAAAATGGGATCACCGAGGTTTGAGCTTTAACTTTTGCGAAGGCATCGCCATAGCGGATGGTTAACCGCCGATCGCCATGCCAAACGGCAAATAGATGATAGCCAATCAGTCCTAACGAAGTGGCAAGGGTAAAGGTGGTACCAACCCAGAGAGTATGGGCAATACACCAAATCACCTGCCCTACCATCTGCGGATGCCTCGTGATGCGGACGATCCCCGCGTCGTAAAGATGTACTTTTGGCTGCTGGATTGCCGCAATTTCGAGCAAATTAAAGGTAGAAGGGTACAAAAACAGAAAAGAAATTGCCGAGAGCATCCATACCAAGGGCATAACCCAAGGTTGCCCCTGCACCTGCCAAAGCTGAACGCCATCGTAGCGATGGTTCAAAAAATAAATAATGAGAACGACGGCAAGACTAATGCTAACAATGGCAAATAAAACGCGGTAAGCACGAGGACCAACACGCTTTTCTGCCTCAAGGCGCAGGGAGGCTAGGCCGCTATGGGCGAGAGCAAACCCTCCAATCAGTCCCAGCATTATAAAGTGAGAAGCAGAAAACCAGCGATGGGGATCGGTCAAAGTGTTGGGCAAGACAAAAGATATCATTAAGCGTATCAGGGGGATGGTAAGACTAAGCGCTGATTCAAACCGTCCGTAGGGGCAGGTTTAGCTGAAACCATATGAGGCATACTCAAAAAGTTTCAAAACCTGCCCTTCCTCACTGATTAAACGGCGTAAGCCCATTCTGACCGCGTTAGACGAATTTGTGCCAGGGTGAAAATAATAGGGATGATGCGCCCGTAGTTTGTTGCGATCGCCCTCCAGCCCAGATCCACTGCAAACCCTACCCATAGGGCGCTGCTGAGCGCTGCAAATAAGCTGCGACTGGTGGCATAGCGCAGTGCTGTGGATGCGGCACCTTGACGAGCAGCCTGCACCAGCAAAGAGCCTGATAAATGAGCCGCAGACTGATAGGTCGAAAAATAAAGCGCAAACTGCCGCGCAACTTGCCGCAGCACCATCGGACGCATCACGGAGCTGAAGGCCAAAGCACTGCCCCCCTCAACCATCAGCCGTAGGGGGTCTGAGTGACAGGCCAGCGGTAAAGGCTCTGACGCAGACTGCTGCAGCGCTTCACCAATGCGCTGCACGATATCTTGGCGATCGCCTGCAGGAATATTCTTCCAGGTGCGCTCCATCAAATGCAGGAATATTTCAGCTTCTAAATCTGTCGTAGAAAGCATGGGAGAAAACTTTAGCTTTAGGTGACGACACACGCGAACCAAAACCTGTCGATAGGTGACAGCCTGAGAATTTCCCTGCAAAACTGTAAACCCATCTGCGGCTAAAAACCGAAAGCGCTCTTCCATTGCATCTAGCCACTGAGCGCGATTGAGCCTCGGGACTTGGATGGGATCAACGCCCTGCAAATAGTCTAAAGGGTTAAATTTACGCCGAAACAGGATTTCGGTGAGGTCTTGTAGCTCATCTTCTGTCGCTAACTCAAGTACAACCCGTAGTTCATCCATGCATCCTGATCGGCTCACTATGAAATTTGAATTTTAAAACCGGACTAAAACGTTTATTTATTAAAAATGTGCCGTTTGGTTAAGCTAGTCTGCATTCTATCGCTAACATCTATTTTGCGGCTAGCGGTCGCATCAAAGAACCGCTGGCCTAAACTACTCAGCGGACAAGATACTGCTAATGCCATTTCGGTTTAATAAATCAATCACCTCATCGGCTTTGGCGCGATCTTGAAATGCCCCAACCTGGAGCATAGACTGCCCTTGATAGGAAGACCGAAAGGAATCGGGGACTAATGTTTTGACAGCTTGCCGCTGATTGCTGTCGGCAGCTTTAACAAATACACGATACTTAGGGTTAACCATTGCCACCTGGAAGGGCGCGGGCACACCTCCCCCTAGGCCAGACGTTGCGCCAGGAGCCATCGCATTAATGTTAAGGCTGGGGGTATTGGCGGTAATTAAATCGGGTTCGTTGCCAGCAGTCCCCAAGGGAATAGTGGAAGTGGGCACAGGCAACACGCCAGCCGCGACCGTTGGCAAACCATAGCTAGAGGAGGGTGGCGCAATGGGAAATACGCCAGAGGATGGGGACGATAAGACCGGACGGCGCAAACGCCCCGCCGAACTGGGGGCAGACGGCACTGGAATTTGGATGGGTGCCGTAATGGGATTCAACGTTCTGCCATAGCGTGACGTAATGGGCGATCGCCCCTGCACCCCGCCTCTAAATAATGAACTTTGTCGGCCTCTAGCAGATGTTCCTATCGGCGCGGCGCTAGCAATATAGCCAGAACCCCCTTCGGTATCGCGGGTTAAGTAGATGTGACCGAGGGTTTTGCCGCTATAAGATCGCTTGGTAAACCGCCATTCTGGGTTGAGCTGAAGCTTTAGGAAACCAGGCTCCAGATTATCGGTACGGGCGATCGCCAGGGCTGAACCTTGGGAATTCCGTGCAGGCACCGCCAGCAGAACCAGATGGTTATTTTCTCTTGCAATCGACAGTCGATAGTCGAGGGCTTTATCTTGTCCGGCAATTCGTACTGAGTAACCATTACTGTCGGTACTGCGCCCACAGATATTGGTAAAGTCAAACTTCAGCAAGAGCGGATCGACAATATTGGGGTTACTGGGGTTCTGCTGCCAGCACTGCTTAGCGTTAGAAAGCTGTTCTAAAATCAAGAGGTTGTAGCGATCGCCCTGAGCCAAGGGCACCGCAACGGCAATCACTCGACCCTGATCTAACTCTTGCTGGTCAAAGGTTGCGGCGGCAGCGGACTGGACTACGCCAGAGAGAGCAAACCCAGCGCTCCAAAGTAAGGCGGTGGTGTAGACAACAGATGATGGCTTCATGGGCGATCGCACTCCTGAGGATGTGACGTGGGGAACGAAAGATCTCGGCTGCGGGTGGTGCAGGTTTCTGCACGAAGGCGATGACTGAAGATGCAGCCCGACGCTGAACTAAATTTATGCCTTCACAGAAGAATTTATCAAAGGCATCGAAAATACTACCTTAAATGGGATGATTTTACGTCATGGAACCATTAAGTTAACAAACTTTTTGCCAAAAATTTAGACAGCTTTGCTAATGATGCCCACGGATAATCGCTAAGCTGTCACCCAACCGCCCTGTTAAGCTAGAAGACGGTTTGGGGCTGCGGTTCCTGTAGGTATAGGTTGTGATGGCATGACGACGCCAAATGTTCCGCTCTATCGGATTTTAGACGCCAATTTAGACCGCGCGCGCGAAGGGCTGCGGGTGGTAGAAGAATGGTGTCGGTTTGGGTTGGATGATGTTGCCTTAGCTGCACTCTGCAAAGAGCTTCGTCAAACCTTAGGCCACTGGCACCACAGCGATTTTCGGCTGGCGCGAAATACGCCAGAGGATGTGGGCACGCAACTCAGCCACACCCATGAAGAATCTCGGGCGGATGTGCCAGCCGTACTGCAAGCCAATTTATGTCGAGTTCAAGAAGCATTGCGGGTGCTAGAAGAGTATGGCAAAATCTATGACCCCGCAATGGGCGCGGCCTGTAAACAAATGCGCTATCAGGTCTACACCTTAGAAAGTAAGTTGCTGAGCCAAAATCGAATTAAGCGACTTCAGCAAGCGACGCTTTGTCTTGTGACCACCCCCGTTGATGCCTTAAGCGAAACGGTAGAAGCCGCTTTACAGGGCGGCGTAAGGCTAGTGCAGTATCGAGATAAAGATGCTGAAGATCCGGTGCGGCTGGAGCGGGCAAAGGCGTTGCGATCACTCTGTCATCAATATCAGGCGTTGTTTATCGTGAATGACCGAGTTGATATCGCGCTCGCAGTTGATGCCGATGGTGTCCATCTGGGTCAGCAGGATTTACCTGTGGCGGCAGCGCGTCGTCTGTTGGGGGCAGATCGCATTATTGGGCGCTCAACGACGAATGCAGTAGAGCTAGCGCAGGCTTTACAAGAAGGCGTTGACTACCTTGGCGTTGGGCCAGTCTACGCAACGCCGACTAAGACAGATAAGGCCGTTGTGGGGTTAGATTATGTGCGCTATGCTGCGACCCGTGCCGAGCTACCTTGGTTTGCGATCGGTGGGATTGATGCCCAAAATTTGTCTGAGGTGATGGCAGCAGGGGCAGATCGGGTTGCGGTGGTTCGCGCCATTATGAAGGCGGATGATCCGGCGCAGGCTGTTCGGCTATTGCTTTCACAATTACAGCCTTGAGAATATGGAGATTGAAATGGCAGAAACATCGCAGTTTATTGCGGTTCAGGTCAATGGAAACTTACACCACTGCCCGATAGGGCAAATGCTGCCGGATTTACTGAGGCAGCTCAACCTCAACCCTCGCCTGATTGCGATTGAGTACAACGGCGAAATTCTGCACCGTCAGTTTTGGGATGGACAGGCTGTGGTGGAGGGCGATCGCCTAGAAATTGTCACCATTGTGGGCGGTGGCTAAGTTGAATGAGC